>CBFGYX010000224.1:0-3791 GCA_965653075.1 uncultured bacterium | reverse complement strand
TCGCTCATCGCTCACCGCTCATCGCTCACCGCTCATCGCTCATCGCTCACCGCTCTTATCTCACCCAAACAACCCGGTCACCACCATCACATCGTAGAGCGCATGCGTCCAGGCCGCCACGCCGAAGCCTCGTACAAGGAAGATGCCGTTGAGGGCGAGGCCGAAGAGAAAGCGGAACGTGAAGGACGGCAGCGTAAACACGTCGCCGAGCGGACCCATGTAATGTACGGCGCTGAAGATAAGTGCGCCGACGACGGCTGCTATCGGGTACGCGTGCTGCCGTTTCGCAAGGAGCTTATCCAGCAGCAGCGCGAGTCCGCCGACTAGAATCACCCGGAACAGCAGCTCCTCGTAAATCCCCGCCCCGATCGAAAGCGCGAGCATCATCCACAGCCCATCCGGCGGAAGCGGCACCATCGCGAAGATCATCCCCACGGCGAAGCTCACCACGAGCGCAACGACGAAGCCGTACAGCGCACTCTCCCCAATCAGCCAGAGGAAGTATCGGGGCCTGATCGGGATGCTCCGGTGACGCTCGGCATAAAAAATCGCAATGCCCACTCCCGCAACGAGAACGAGCATCACGATCAAATTCGCGCCGCCGACGAAGGCCAGCAACTGCTTCAGCCAGACCTCGGCACCAACGCGCACCTGTGCCACGCTGCCGAGGTTGGCAATGCGGATCATGACCTCGTAAAGGATGATCAGCGGAAGCGCACTCAGATACCCGTACGTTGCGGTTCGTGAAACCCTGAGATAGCGGTTCAGCTCTGAGGAGCGCGGCATCGGCAATTAGAGATCGTCCCAGCCGAGGCCGTCGAGTTGTAGCAGGGCGTCGTTCAGTTCAGCGCGTGCGTGTGCATCGCGCTGCTCCTCGGCAATCCGGATACCGGTGCGATAGATATCTTTGGCGTCATCGGTTCGATCGAGGTCTTCGAGCAGCTTGCCCAGATGATAGTACGTGCCCACGTAACCCGGAGATGTCTCCACCAGGTGCTCGTAGTAGCGCAGTGCTTCCTCGCGGTTGCCGCGTTTAGCGTACTCCTGCGCCAGCGCGAACCGCGTGAACTCATCGTTGGGGTCTTCTTCCAGAAAATCGAGTAGCGCTACGAGTCGATCCGTCATAAGTCTACCCTGATTACCAGCTTCCTCCCGCACCACCGCCCCCGAAGCTTCCACCTCCGCCGCCGAATCCGCCAAATCCACCTCCCCCCAAAACCTCCGCCGCCGAATCCGCCTCCTCCGAATCCACCACCTCGGCCGCCCATCCCCCCAAAGATAATCACCGGTGGAATCGAGCTGCGCCGACGGTGTCGATAGCCACCGCCGCCTCCACCGCCTCGCCGCTCCGATGAAAGTGCGGAGATCACGAAGAACGCGATGATGAGGAGGACGAAAATCGTGGCCAGGTCGAGACCCGTGCCCTGATCCTGCGACCGGCCGGGAACGGCGTCGAACTCGCCGGCAGCGGCTGCCATGATAACGTTGACTGCCTCGGAGATCCCCGCGTAATAACGGTCCTGGCGGAAGTTCGGCACGATCACGTTGCGGACAATGCGCCCGGCGAGCGCATCCGGGATGGCACCTTCAACGCCATATCCGGTGGCGATGAAAACCTCGCGGTCGGCGCGTGAGACGAGGATGACGACGCCGTTGTCATACTGAGCCTGACCGACTCCCCACTGACGGCCGAGCTCGACGGCGTAGTCAGAAATCGCCGCTCCGTCAAGCGACGGCACGGTCGCCACTACGATCTGAGTCGATGTGGTGTCGGCGTAGCGGCTCAGCCTGAGCGAAAGCGACTGGCGCTCACCTTCCGTAAACATGCCCGCCGTATCGACCACCCACTCGCCGGTCGGCGGGATGACGTTGATGGACTGCGCGTCTGCCCGGCCGGCAAAGAGCAAGAGGAAAACAATGAGAGTAAAACGTGGCATCCGCCTCACGAGCCGAAGTCGACCGTTGGCGCCTGCTGTGCTCCTTCGTCGGCTTCAAACGGAATTCGGCGTTCGAAGCCCGTCATCCCGGCCAGAATATTAGTGGGGAAGCTTCGCACAGCCGAGTTATACGATTGCACGGTGCGGTTATAATCGCGGCGAGCCGTGGCGATTCGGTTCTCGGTGCCTTCCAGCTGAACCTGCAGATCCCGAAACGCGTCGGTTGCGCGAAGCTGCGGATAGTTCTCGGAGACCGCCAGCAGGCGAGACAGCGCGCCGCTGAGCTGCGACTGCGCCTCCTGAAACTGCTGCATTGCCGCCGGATCCGAGAGGTCGTCCACGCTGAGGTTGATCGACGTGGCTCGGGCACGGGCTTCGGTTACCGACTCGAGCGTCTCGCGCTCGAAATCGGCCGCGCCGCGGACGGTGTTGACGAGGTTCGGCACGAGGTCGGCGCGGCGCTGATATTGCGACTGGACGTCGGCCCAGGAAGCTTCTACCTGCTCGTCCTGAGTCACGAGGCGGTTGTACGTGTTGCAACCCGTGAAGCCGGCAAAGCCGATGATCAGCACGAGGACGAGGATGATGGTGGTCTTGTTACGCATGCAGTGTGTGCATGAGGGATTGGGATGTGGATGTCTACCGGCGCGCTTACGAGCACCGGCGGAGTCGGTTTCTATCGCCGCAAGGCGCTGGAATCAGCTTCGGAGGCGCCGTCGAGCGGCACGCGCCACGTCTCGGCGAAGCGGTGGCGATCTGCCAGAGCCATGGAGACGATCCGGCCTGCATCGCCCTGGAATTTGAGGATGACGAGCTGATCGTCGGAGGCCGAGAAGAGGAACAGGTCCCGAATATGTTCTGCATCGCGGGGATGGACCAGGACGAAAGCAGATCGCTCATCGCGCACGGCAATAGCCCGCTCCCATTTATTCCGGTCCAGCAGCTGATCGTCAATCAGGTTCAGTGGACCGGCGTCATCGGGGATTCGAACATCGTAGATGCCGACCTTCAGGCGATCGATGGAGTGCAGGTACTCGGAGGCATAATTGAGCTCTTCGTGATCCACCATCTGCACCAGCCGCTCGAGCATATAGAGCGACCCTCCGCCGACATTCAGTACGAAATTGCGCCGCATGTCAATCTCGCTGTTGCGCGCGGCGATGTCTCGCTGGAGCGACGAGATCTCCCGCGACATCAGGCAGCCCCCGAGGAACGGCAGCAGCAACAGTAAGCCAAGCAGCGAGCGCCCGAAACGCGGCATCATTCCGTTCTGTCGGGTTGATAGGGGAGTCCGTTACTGATCGAACCAATGTTAAATTTGCGGCCTATCGTGCCGACCTCGGCAGGATCGATCTCGCCGACGATGTTGACGAAGGTAGCCTCGTTACCAGACAGCACCATGACCACGAGCCCGGAGATAACGTCGTTGGACTCGCTCATGAAGATGTCGACATTATCATTGTGATCGCGGACGCGGACGACGCGTTCCCATCCGCGCCGGCCGAGCTCGCCTCCCATGCGAGAAGCTTCGCGCTCAACGGCCGATCGATTTTCGGCGCCCAGGTTGTACGTCCGCACTTGCACGGCTTCCAGCCGTGAGAGCATCTGCGCCAGCGCGGGGTCCTCATCCCGGGCGGCTTCAACCACAAGCCGAAGAAGCGATCCCCGGACGTTCACTTCGACCCTGGGCGGTTCATTGAACAGTCTGTCGAACTCCGTGAGATTCAGCCCCGATTGAGGTCGCTGCGCCTGCGCGGGGTTCGCCGTCGAGGCAATACACACGGCCGCAATGAGCGCGGCGAGAATACATGTAGAACGTTTCATCGGTTCGTCTGGTTGTCGGAGCCCAGTGCT
>CBFGYX010000223.1:0-3803 GCA_965653075.1 uncultured bacterium | reverse complement strand
TCCGCGGCTCTGCAGCGCGACAGGCACAGATTTCGCATTTACTCGCTTCGCTCGTGAATGCGTTCGTTGGCGTCGCGCTCACTTGGATAAGTACAGATTCCGCATTTACTCGCTTCGCTCGTGAATGCGTCATCCGCGGCTCTGCAGCGCGACAGGCACAGATTTCGCATTTACTCGCTTCGCTCGTTGATTCGTCTGTTGACGTGTTGTTTATCTCGACAGATATAAGTTCCTCATCTCAAACGGGCGTTGGAAGTGCTTATCGGTCAGGCGGTCGACGAAGACAATGGCCTCGCCCGTCGACTTCATTTCGGGACCGAGCTCCTTCGCTACCTCCGGGAATTTATCCCATGAAAAGACCGGCTCCTTGATCGCGTAGCCCTCGAGAGACGACTCGAGCGATCCGTCTTCACGGTACTTCGCCAGCTTCTCGCCGAGCATTACCTTGCACGCAATCTTGGCCACCGCGACACCTGTCGCTTTCGCAACGAATGGCACGGTCCGGGATGCACGCGGGTTCGCCTCGATCACAAATACGTTCTCGCCTTGTACGGCCAACTGAACGTTGATGAGTCCGACGACCCCCAGTCGCTGAGCGATCCGCGTCACGTAATCGCGGATCGTTGCGATAACGTGGTCGGACAGCGAGTACGGCGGAAGCACGGCCGTAGAGTCGCCGGAGTGCACACCCGCGGGCTCGATATGCTGCATCAGCCCGGCGATCCAGACTTCGTCGCCGTCAGAAATGGCGTCGACATCAACCTCAATCGCATTCTCGAGGTACCGATCGAGCAGAATCTGGTTATCCGGAAGCAGCTTCAGGATATCGCTGACATATTCCTCGACCTCTTCCTTGTTGATCGCGATACGCATCCCCTGTCCGCCAAGCACATAACTCGGCCGCACCAGCACGGGATAGCCAATGCGCTCGGCGGTTTGCACGGCCTGGTAGACCGTGTTCGCCATGCCGTACGTGGGGAACGGAACCTCCAACTCACGAAGGATCTCAGAGAACTTGCCACGGTCCTCCGCAAGGTCCATCATCTCGTACGGCGTTCCGAAAATATGGATGCCGTTGCGCTCACAGTGCTCTGCCAGTTTAAGCGCCGTCTGCCCTCCGAGCTGCAAGAGCACGCCAACCGGCTTCTCAAGCTCGATGATATCCAGCACCCGTTCCCAGTAAACGGGTTCAAAGTAGAGCTTATCCGCAACGTCGAAGTCCGTTGAGACCGTCTCCGGATTGCAGTTGATCATGATGGCTTCATAGCCGAGCTCCTGCGCAGCGAACACGCCGTGCACGCAGGAATAATCAAACTCGATGCCCTGCCCGATGCGGTTCGGGCCGGAGCCGAGGATGATGATCTTCTCGCGGTCCGAGACAATGCTCTCGCTCGACGTTTCGTACGACGAGTAGAAGTACGGCGTTTGTGCGGGGAACTCACCTGCGCACGTATCGACAAGCTGGAACGAAGGCCTGATGTCGAAGCTGAGCCGACGACGTCGGACATCCTTCTCGTCCACGCGCCGATCACCTGAACTCCCGCCGTCGCGCACCAGGTACGCGATCTGCGTGTCAGAGAAACCGTGCTGCTTCAGCATCAGCATGAGTTCGTGGTCGATCTCGTCGAGCCTGACCTCGCGAACCGCCCGTTCGAGGTTGACAATGTCTTCAATATGCATCAAGAACCACGGGTCGACTTTCGTGATGTCGGCCACTTCGTCGATGGAGGCCCCGAGCTTAAATGCGTTCCTTATCTGGAGCGTGCGATCCCAATAGGGCCGCTTCAGGCGGGCGCGAACTTCTTCCCGAGGAGCATCCTCGCGGTCACCGCCGAGTCCGGCATAGCCGATCTCCAGACTCTGCCATGCCTTCTGCAGGCTCTCGGCGAACGTACGGCCGATTGCCATGACCTCGCCCACCGCTTTCATCTGGGTGGTGAGCTCTTCATCCACACCTTCGAATTTCTCGAAGTTGAAGCGCGGAATCTTAGTCACAACATAGTCGATGGTCGGCTCGAAGCACGCGCTCGATACGCCGGTGACCTCGTTCGGCAGTTCGTCGAGCGTGTAACCAACGGCGAGCCGCGCGGCGACTTTTGCGATCGGATAGCCCGTGGCCTTCGATGCCAGCGCCGATGAACGAGAGACGCGCGGGTTGATCTCGATCACGATCATGCGCTCCGTAACCGGGTCGACGGCGAATTGAATGTTGCATCCACCGGCGAATGTGCCGATCGAGCGCATCGCCTGGATCGCCGCGTTGCGCATCCGCTGGAACTGCTTGTCGGTAAGTGTCTGCACAGGCGCGACCGTCACCGAATCGCCGGTGTGCACGCCCATCGGGTCGAGGTTCTCGATAGAGCAGACAATGATGACATTGTCGTTCGAGTCACGCAGAAGCTCGAGCTCGAATTCCTTCCACCCGAATAAACACTCCTCGATAAGCACCTCGTGAACGGGCGAAAGCTCGAGGCCCCGCGTCACCTTCCGCTCAAACTCGTCCTGACTCCACACAATACCTCCGCCCGATCCACCGTTCGGCAGTTCGTCGAGCGTGTAATCAACGGCGAGCCGCGCGGCGACTTTTGCGATCGGATAGCCCGTGGCCTTCGATGCCAGCGCCGATGAACGAGAGACGCGCGGGTTGATCTCGATCACGATCATGCGCTCCGTAACCGGGTCGACGGCGAATTGAATGTTGCATCCACCGGCGAATGTGCCGATCGAGCGCATCGCCTGGATCGCCGCGTTGCGCATCCGCTGGAACTGCTTGTCGGTAAGTGTCTGCACAGGCGCGACCGTCACCGAATCGCCGGTGTGCACGCCCATCGGGTCGAGGTTCTCGATAGAGCAGACAATGATGACATTGTCGTTCGAGTCACGCAGAAGCTCGAGCTCGAATTCCTTCCACCCGAATAAACACTCCTCGATAAGCACCTCGTGAACGGGCGAAAGCTCGAGGCCCCGCGTCACCTTCCGCTCAAACTCGTCCTGACTCCACACAATACCTCCGCCCGATCCACCAAGCGTGTACGACGGACGAATCACGACAGGAAAACCGCCCAGCTCCTGTATGATCTCCTTGGCCTCAAGCAAGCTGTTGGCCACGCGGCTGTTCGCCTGGTCGAGCCCGATGCTCTCCATCAGGTCCCTAAATTTCTGCCGGTCTTCCGTGATCTGGATTGCGTCGATGTCGACGCCAATCACGTGGATCCCCTGCTCCTCCCAATAATTCTCCTCGTGCAGGCGCTCGGCCAGGTTGAGTGCCGTCTGGCCACCCATCGTGGGCAATACGGCGTCAGGACGCTCCTTTTCAACGATCTCCTTGATGGATTCCGGCGTGAGTTCCTGCAGGTATATCGCATCGGCCATGATCGGATCGGTCATGATCGTGGCCGGATTCGAGTTCACGAGTACAACCTTGTACCCTTCGGCTCGGAGCGCACGGGCGGCCTGGCTTCCTGAATAGTCGAACTCGCAGGCTTGGCCGATGACAATCGGGCCCGAGCCAATCAGCAGAATCTTGTGGATGTCGGTACGCTTGGGCATGTATAGAAGTCAGGCTGAGGTGACAATAATGAGCGCGGCTTTTCGCCGCGATGAAGGATCACCCGAAGCGTCACTCACCGAGCGAATCCTACGGCTGACCGATCCTTCATCAAAACAGGGGGATGAATGACTCTGGAAGCGTGCAGCTACCGCAAAACGTCATGTCCGGGAGAGCACCGGCTCCGAGCGATCACGCCCTGCCTTTCGCACTCTCCCCGGCCCCGCATGCATTTCAAGTTGCGGCAACTTGTCGT
>CBFGYX010000222.1:0-3816 GCA_965653075.1 uncultured bacterium | reverse complement strand
ATTGAACCGCCCCGGGTTTGCCGGAGACTCCAATCTTTAAGAACTTGGAGTCATGAGCAAAGCCAGAAGATACTCTCCTGAGGTCCGTGAGCGGGCCGTACGATTGGTGCTGGAAGCGGCACCTAACCACGCGTCCCAGTGGGCGGCGATCCGTTCGATAGCCGAGAAGATCGGCTGCACACCGCAGACCCTTTCGAGCTGGATGCGGCAGGCCGAACATGACCAGGGACGCCGGCCAGGTCAGACGAACGACGACCGTGCGCGCGTGAAAGAACTCGAGCGCGAGAACCGTGAACTCAGACGCGCCAACGAGATTCTGCGGAAGGCCTCGGCGTATTTCGCACAGGCGGAGCTCGACCGCCGACCAAGGTAATGGTGGCCTTCATCGATGACTACCGTGCGGTCTACGGAGTCGAGCCGATCTGTAAGGTATTGCCGATCGCTCCGTCAACCTACTATGCGCACAAGGCACGAGAGGGTAATCCGGCACTGCGATCATCCCGTGCAGTCCGCGACGAGGCGCTGCGCGTGGAGATTCGGCGTGTCTGGGAGGAGAATCGATGCGTCTATGGTGCGCGGAAGGTGTGGCGACAGCTTCTCAGGGAAGGGATTACCGTGGCGCGGTGCACCGTTGAGCGGTTGATGCGAGCGATGGGCCTTCGAGGCGTCGTACGCGGCCGTCGGTGCAACACGACGATCGTCGACGATGCTGCTGATCGGCCGCTGGATCTCGTCGACCGCGACTTCACGGCCACGCGTCCCAATCAGTTGTGGGTCTCGGATCTGACATACGTGGCCACATGGCGCGGCTTCGTTTACGTCGCCTTCGTGATCGACGTCTTCTCCCGCCGGATCGTCGGCTGGCGCGTGTTGAACTCGCTCAAGAGCGATCTCGCGCTCGAGGCACTCGAGCAGGCGCTCTGGGATCGCGAGCACGGTGAGCGGCTGATCCATCACTCAGACCGTGGCGTGCAATATCTCTCGATTCGGTACACCGAACGCCTGGCCGAGGAAGGTATCGAGCCGTCAGTCGGTAGTCGCGGTGACTCATACGACAACGCGCTGGCCGAATCGATCATCGGACTCTACAAGACCGAGGTAATCAACCTCAACGGCCCCTGGCGCGGCCTCGAGGGCGTCGAGATCGCCACGCTCGAATGGGTATGGTGGTTCAACAACCGCCGCCTTCTCGCATCAATCGGCTATCTTCCACCGGCGGAATACGAGGAAGCCTTCTATCACGAACAAAGGAACGACCGCCTCGACGCGGTACTTAACTAAACCGGTCTCCGATATTCCCGGGGCGGTTCAAATGGATTAAGTTATGCTACTGCTACTGCTTTTCTTCGTGAAATCACTCTTCTCATCTTCAATAGCCCATGGGCAATGGAAGAATGATTATGATTCGTATTTGAGATTGACCCGATCTAGTGGAGTTGTTTCTCAAATGGAAAACATACGATCCTTTAGAGTTGAGGTTGGGGCTCGAAATTATTTGTTCGGAAAGTCGGAGGGTGCCTTTAAATCCGGGATTCAGATTGCTCTTGGTGCCTGGAGTGAGAGAGGACCAGACGAACCCTCCTGCCGGGATTGTAGCCTTCTACTGCTTCGGGGGATAGAGCTAAGCCCCGCCTTTGTACTTCGATTAGAACAAGCGCCTTTGCCTGTATTATTCTCGCTGGGTCTTACCTGGGCAGTTGCAGATGCGCAGTATTTAAATTCCCCTGGCGTCACGCCTCCTCCGGACGTTTTCGACGGCGATCTGTACTTCAGCTACACCGCAGGAGTCGCTTTGGAGCTGCCGCTTACCGAAAGAGCAGCATTGCTCGGCTCGATTGAACTGCAGCGTCCTGTCAACAGACCTTACTACGTAGCTCGCCTGTCTCCATGGCTTGGCGTGAGAGTGGCAATTTAAAGTACTTGCTCCGGGTATTCCCTTTAAGCAGGATATTCGCGATGTCGATCCATTTGGTAAGTACCTTGTCGGTGTAACTCACGGATAGTTATTGTACATAACTATGCTATACATAGTGCATAATTCGGGCTTGTCATCACCAACCGCTACTCAGTTAAAAGACGCCGACCCGACCTACCTCTATTTTCGCCGCTGCACCGTGTAGTCGACCAGCTGCAGCATGGCGGCGCGTGCTTCCGAGTCCGGGAATTCGAGCAGAGTGGCGCGAGCGCTAATCGCTAACTCCTGCATCTGCTCGCGGGCGTACTCGATGCCTCCACGCTCGTGCACAAACCGCGAGACGGTGCGAATATCCGCACGGCTCTTGCTCTTCTTCTTGACGATTCGCAGGATGCGGCGGCGCTCGTCGGCAGGTGCCTCTCGCAATGAGAATATGAGCGGGAGCGTTATCTTCTTCTCTTGCAAATCGATGCCGATCGGTTTCCCGATGTTGCCCGCTCCGTAATCGAAGAGATCATCCCGGATCTGGAAGGCGAGGCCAAGCTTCTCGCCCATCGATCCCATTCGCTCAACCACGGCCGGATCCGCCCCGGCGCTGAGCGCACCGCAGGTGGTGCAGGCGGCAATCAGCGAGGCCGTCTTATCGGATATGATGCGGAAGTACGTCTCTTCGTCAATATCGAGATGGCGCGACTTTTCGATCTGCAGTAGCTCGCCCTCGGCCATCCGTTTCACGGCATCCGAGAGCGCGTGGAGGAGATCGTAATCTTGATGCTCGAGCGAGAGGAGGAGGCCACGGCTGAGCAGAAAATCTCCAAACAGTACGGCGACTTTATTCTTCCAGAGCGCGTTGATCGAGAACATGCCGCGGCGCATATCGGCATCATCCACCACATCATCATGCACGAGGGTGGCCGAGTGCATCAGTTCGACGAGCGCGGCGGCGCGGTAGCTGTGCTCGGTGATGCCGCCGCACATCCGGGCCGATAACAGCACGAGAATCGGCCGGATCTGCTTCCCTTTCTGCCGCAGCACGTACTGCGTGATCCGGTCGAGCAGCGTCACACGCGAACGCATGGCCTCCCGGAAATACTGCCGGAAATGCTTCAGCTCATCCTCAACCGGACGCCGGATCTCTTTGAGTGATGTCGTCGGCGCCTCGATGCCCGAAGGCAGCGCGATCTCACTTTCCTGTGCGATAACGGGGGAGTCGTCAGCCATTGAATACAAGGATCGATCGTGCGAATGCGAAAGACGTGCGTATACGCCGTCTTATTGGAGATGTTTGTCGCATCAGCCGAACTGGTAGGAATTCCTCCGGAGAAGCCACAGAAAGAAGGGCACGCCGCAAAGCGCCGTCAACACGCCGACAGGGAGTTCCTGGCCCGGGACGAGCCGGCGCGCCGCGATGTCGGCCCAGATCAGGAACGTTCCGCCCAGAAAATACGAAACGATCAGCAGCCGCATGTGCGTAACGCCCAGAACCATTCGCATGATGTGGGGGATGATCAGTCCGACGAATCCGATCGCGCCGACGGCCGCGACGAGCGGCCCCGTGACGAGCGCCGCCATCACCAGCAGCATCTTTTTCAAAGTCTCGACGGGGATGCCCAGGTTCCAGGCACGTTCCTCACCCAGCAGAAATGTATCGAGAGACCGGGAGAGTCCCAGCAGCACTACCAACCCGACCACAGATACGACGGCCGGCAGAGGCAGCATACTCCACCGAGATCCACTGAAGGAGCCCATAAGCCAGAATAGCACCGTACGAAGGCGATCGGCATCGGGCGATGCGAATGTCACAAACGCCGTAACGCCACCCATGAGGGCCGACACCGCCACACCGGCCAGCAGAAGGCGTGTTACGGATAGGTGCGTGCGCGAACGTGCTACGAGATAAA
>CBFGYX010000221.1:0-3820 GCA_965653075.1 uncultured bacterium | reverse complement strand
CGGTTACGGCGACAACCATAGACTCACCACCGCGGTCGGGAAAGCGGACGGTGACGGAGCTTCCGAGGACAGCGTCGGCTGCAGACTGGACATCAGCGGCGGCGAGATAAAACATCGAGCGGTATACGAGCGGAATGAAGAGCCCTCGTACAGCGAGCTCTGTCCAGTTGGCATCAAGGGCCGTAGAAAAAAAGAACGTCGTTCCATTGCCGGAGCGCACCTCCTGCAGAAGCGGCCAGCCGTTTGACAGCGATATCAGCGTGCGCTCGGTGCCCGATGCAGGTACATAACGCATAGCGGCGTAAATCTCGGCGGGTTCGGCGCGGACGTCCGACGCATCTCCGTAGACACCCCGAAATAATTGATGCTCAATATCCATCGAGCCCAGCGCAGCAATTGCATCGCTTGACCCTGCCTGGCCGGCTGCTTGCGCAATCCGCCCACCGCCAAGCCCCGACAGTAATTCGGAGTACGATTCGACCGAGGCGCCGGCCCCCGGGTACAGCAACAATCCGCCTCCTTCCTCCACATATCTGATGAGCGTTGCAAGCTCACCGCTTCCGAAACCTGGGAGTCCCGCCAACACGACGGCGTCATACGATCCGAGCGCTTGCGTCCATGCCGATCCGGATGAGACGAAATCTCGGTCGAAGACTACGCGGCCGTCGGCCACTTCCGGGGAAAGGGCGAGGCGAAGATAACGGAGGTCGGTCGTGCCTCCATCGACGACGAGTATCCGGCGGCGCTCGGGCACGAAGAAGGCAAAGTGACGCTGCTCGTCGTGATCATGACCGCTTCCTTCGATGCCGACGCGGCCGGCAACCCACCCCCGCGCCGACGGCGTGGCCTCGAGCAAGATCTCTTCTTCCGCGTCGGCACCCACATCGACGGTCGACTGTGCCACGCGTGCGTCACCGAAATAGACCGACACGGGGAGCTGCTCGACCGGTTCATCGCTGAAGTTGCGGATTATGGCTCGGATCGAAACCGGCTGGCCTACGTCGATGATGCGGCTTTCGACCTCCGAAGCGATGACGGCCACAGTGCGCGGCGTGCGCTCTCCGACGGGCACAAGGGTGATGTCGGCATCCACAGCCGGCGCGTCGGTCTCATCGCCGAGCATCGACCGCTGGAAATCCGAAATCACAATGATCTCCTTCGTAAGACCGTCATCCCGATCGAGAGCTCGCGCCGCCTCTTCGATCGCCTGACGAAGCGTTGTCCCGCCATCGGCAAGAGAGAGACGGGCGACTTCTTCCGGCGCCGTCGCGCGCGTGGCGGCCGGTGACACGCGCGCTCCATCATTGGCCAGCACAAAAATGGCTTCTCGATCATCGCTCTGGCCGATCACACGAAGGGCGACATCCCGCGCCACGCGAAATCGTTCGCCCGCGCGCTCTACAACCTGCATCGACGGCGAGGCATCAATCACGATCGCCGTAGCATGACTGCCGCGTTCGACGACCGATGCCGCGTCACCGCCCGAGAAAATGGGCCGGGCGAAGCTAAGCACCAGACATGCGACGGCTAGCGTCCGCAGAAGTAACAGCAGCCACTCTTGCACCCGCACGCGTTGCATCGTCGACTTCTCGACCGTCCGCAGAAATTCGATCGAGCTGAAATCGATGCGCCGCGGCCGCCGAAAATTGAAGAGGTGGACGACGAGCGGAATAGCGGCCGCCGCCAGGGCCAGCAGAGCGAGCGGATTCAGAAACGTCATGCGGAGATGAGGCGGCCGGTCGCGAGAGTTGCGTCTCTCATGAAATGCTACGTGCGAAGGCGTGCTACAGGAGCCTATACGGGCGGTTCCTGGACTGAACGCGTGTCAGACTTCATCCGCCCGCCGCATCTTATCGAGTACGTCAGCGTTCGCCGTCTGTTAACCTGGAAGCCAAAATTCAGTTGTAATGGCCGACCGCTCATCCGCCGTCGTCGCGAACGCCTCCGTTGCCGCGCGCAAGGTAGCCCGCAAGCATATCGTCTTGCGCGGTGTTCGACAGCACAACCTCAAGAACATCGATCTCGACATCCCTCGAAACCGGCTGGTGGTGATCACGGGGCCGTCCGGGTCGGGCAAGTCGTCGCTGGCGTTCGATACGATATACGCCGAAGGACAGCGGCGCTACGTCGAGAGCTTGAGCTCGTATGCGCGGCAGTTCCTCGAGCGGATGGACAAGCCCGACGCCGACCTGATTACGGGCCTGGCGCCGGCGATTGCCATCGAGCAGAAGACGATCACGCGAAACCCGCGTTCGACGGTGGCCACGCAGACGGAGATCTACGACCACCTGCGGCTGTTATTTGCACGTGTGGGCCGGACGATCTCTCCCGAAAGCGGCGAGGAAGTGACCAAAGATTCGCCCCGCTCCGTTGCGCAGGACGTTTTTGAGAGATGGGATGAGGGCACGCGGTTCTATCTGGGGTTCGCCGTGCCCGAGCATAAGAATGTGCCGGTCAAGAAGGAGCTCGAGATACTCCGGCAGAAAGGCTTCTTCCGGATTGTGGTGTTGCCGACCGAGCGTCAGCGCGCGAACGGCGAAAAGGCCACCGTCATCGATCTCAATGAAACTCCGCCTGAGAAAACACGCTTCGCACGCGAGCGGCTCATCGTTCTCGTCGACCGACAGGCCGTCAGGCGCGACAACGAGCAGGCGTTATCGCGCGTGGCGGATTCGGCGGAGCTGGCCTTCCGCGAAGGCCGAGGCTACTGCATCATCCACACGATCGACGGCGATACGCGTCAGTACAGCGAGTTTTTCGAACGAGACGGCATCCGCTTCGAAGAGCCGACACCGCATTTATTCTCCTTCAACAGTCCGACGGGCGCATGCCCGACCTGTCAGGGCTTCGGACGCGTGCAAGGGCTCGACGAAGACCTCATCATCCCCAATCCCGATCTCTCGATTCGGCAGGGTGCCATCGCGCCGTTTCGAACCGAGCAATGGAGTGAACACTTTCGGGAGCTCGTGAAGTTGGCGTCTCGGCGTCGGTACGACATCGATGTGCCGTATAGCGAACTGCCGGCCGACTTCCTACGCGTGATCTGGAATGGGGAAGGCGATTACATCGGCATCACCGGCTTCTTCGATTTTCTGAGGAAGCGAGCCTACAAGATGCATTATCGCATCTTCCACGCGCGCTTCAGGGGATACACGCGGTGCCCGGATTGCAATGGTTACCGCCTCCGGCCCGAGGCGCTTCACGTCAGGATTGGAGGCCGGGGCGACGTCGATCTGCTGAATATCGGCGAGATCGGCGAGATGACGACGCGGGACGCCCGCTCGTACTTCGAGGCACTGACCTTGACGCCGTACGAACAGAAAGTGGCCGGACGCGTGGTCGAGGAGATCCGCAAGCGGCTCCGGTATCTGGTCGACGTTGGCCTCGACTACCTGACGCTCGACCGTCTCGCGCAGACGTTGTCGGGCGGAGAGAGCCAGCGCATTAACCTGGCGACATCACTCGGGTCGGCGCTCGTTGGCTCGCTTTACGTGCTCGACGAGCCTTCGATAGGCCTGCATCCCCGTGATGGAGACCGCCTCATCCGCATCCTTGAACACCTTCGCGACATCGGCAACACAGTACTCGTGGTCGAGCATGACCCCGCCATGATGGAGCGTGCCGACCAGATCATAGACATCGGTCCAGGCTCGGGCATCTTTGGCGGTGAAGTCATCGCTCAGGGAACGGTCGATGAGATCATCCGGAACGAACGCTCGCTCACGGGAGCGTATTTGAGCGGACGGAAGACGATCCCCGTACCGGAGACGCGCCGGGCGATCGACCCGGAGTACGTCATCAGCATCAAGAACGCGCGCCA
>CBFGYX010000220.1:0-3840 GCA_965653075.1 uncultured bacterium | reverse complement strand
CCAGTGAAGAGATCGAACTCGCGAAGAACTTCCTTGCGATGAGCTATCCGCAGTCATTCCAGTCAGTAAGCCGTATCGCCTCGCAACTGACGAGCCTCGTTGTCGACGGCATGCCGGATGACTACCTGAACACGTACACCTCGCGCATCCTGTCGGTCGCCCCTGAGAGCGCCCGCCAGGCGGCAACCCGTCACATCGACCCCGACAACCTGACGATCGTCGTCGTGGGCGATCGCTCCGTCATCGAGGAATCGATCCGAGAGCTGAACCTGGCACCTGTCGAGGTTTTGAGCGTGAGGGACGTCCTGGGTGAGGTGCCGACGATCGCGATGGAAACCACGCCGTAACGAGAGCATCGGCCGGCTCCTCCCTCACCGCACCACCGTCAGCTTTTTCGTAGCCGTCGTCCCGTCGCTGAAGCTCGCCCGCACGAGGTAGAGCCCGGTGGGGAGGTCGGCTGCGTCGATGCGGAGCGTGTGATCGCGCGATTCGGTGCCGGACGAAATGGTGCGGATGAGGCGCCCGGTGATGTCGTAGATGCGGACGGAGGCGTCGACGGGCTGGGCCAGTGTCGCGCGTAGCGTCGCCCATTCGGTGGTGGGGTTGGGATAGAGGGCAATCGACTCGGTGCTGCGCCCGGGGCTATCGACCGAGAGCGCATCACGGCCGTTTTCTACCACGATGTAGTACGCGCCCCACTTCCTCGCGTCGACGGTGATCATGCCGTCCTCATCCACAATGTTCGAATACGCCTCGACGAGCTCATAATCTTCCGGACCGCCGCCCTCCTGCGTCCCGGTCTCGCCATTGATGTAGATCTTGCGGCTGTTCGGATCCTCGGCCTGGACCTCGTACAGGTAGTAGCGCTCGCCCGCCACGCCGCGACCTACATCAATTCGGGCGATATGATCGTCTTCGGTCGGGTTCACCACTACGATACCGGCCTCGCCCGAGGAGAACCTCGACGCAAAGACGGATACATCGCGCCGGCTTGATTGCGACTTGACCATCACGTCGCCAAACGTTCGCGTGAAGTAATAAAACGTATAGAACGGCCCGTGCGGCGTGTCCATCTCGACGCCGGGTTCGTCCTCACTGGCGAGCAGCCCGTGGTCGCGCCCGCCTTCCCAGCCGTTCTTGAGATCCCACGCGTTGGCAAGTGCGAACCGGTTCTCGATGATCTTGCCGAATGAGAGCGCGAAGACGAGCGAGTTAAGCTGGCCTACGGTGTAATAACAGTTCACGTCGGGATCGCACGGATCATCCTCCTCCACATATTCCCCGTCGGACGCTAACCCGTACCTGTGCCACATGTTGAATTCGGTCAGGGCCAGCGGTATCGGTTCTTTCCCCGTCAGGCTCTGCCACTGGTTGCGAACGTATGTCCCGATGAGATCGAGTTCATGTGGGACTCGCGAGACCACATGTCTGGCATGATCCGACTGAATTCGGTCTGAACCGAAATACACATGTACACTCAGGAAGTCGGCGCAGTCGGCGATCTCAGGAAACATCCGCTCGTTCCATTTCCGATAATCGTTGTTCCAGTTGGTTGGCTGTTCGACAGCCACCGCTCCCACGTAGATGGTCGGGTCGACGGCCCGCATCGCCTCGGCAAAGACGCAGAAGTCGCGTCCATACTCCTCGCCGGTGATGATCCCTTTCCCCGGCACATTGTAGCCACCCTGCCATTCGCCGTAATTCTCGTTGCCGACTTCCCAATAGCGGATGTTCATGCCGTGCTCGATGTTGGCATGGCGCACCCACTCGGCGGCGTAATCGGCGGCGCGCTGTACAGGGTCCTCGCTGGTGCCGTAGCGCGCGTAGCTGTAGTTGACCGAGATGATCCCCTCGGCGCCGACGCTGTCGAGGAGCGCATAGTACTCGACCGGCGTCATCTTCCATCCCCCATCGTCCGTGGTAATAGCTGCCTGGGCGGGCTCGGTGTCTCCCTCGTTCATGATGCCGATATCATCCGGCAGGTCGCGATTGAACGGGGCATCCCAGAAGTAGTCGTTCGACCAGTTACCGCCGGGGAAGCGAAGGATGCTCAGGTTGGCGTTGCGGTAGTGACGGACGCGCGTCGGATTGTCGTCGCTCCGCTTCTGCCAGCCCACGGCGTTGTTGCCGTAGATGAGCTCGGGCACGATGGCGAGCGTGTCGTTGAAATCAATCGACAGTACGACAGTGGGCGCGCCGGTCGGCGGATCGATGTCGACGTATCCAGGAAAACCGCCGAACGTCTTCGGCTGCCACTCGCTCAGGTAATACGACTGGCCGGCAACGAGCTGAGGCATCGTTGCGGCACCGTACATGAGCAGGATCCCAACACAAAATAGCTTTCGCATGACAGAGGGAACGGGCGGATTGTCGTCGCTCCGCTTCTGCCAGCCCACGGCGTTGTTGCCGTAGATGAGCTCGGGCACGATGGCGAGCGTGTCGTTGAAATCAATCGACAGTACGACAGTGGGCGCGCCGGTCGGCGGATCGATGTCGACGTATCCAGGAAAACCGCCGAACGTCTTCGGCTGCCACTCGCTCAGGTAATACGACTGGCCGGCAACGAGCTGAGGCATCGTTGCGGCACCGTACATGAGCAGGATCCCAACACAAAATAGCTTTCGCATGACAGAGGGAACGGGCGGATTATGAAGAGAAACGGCGGTCATCAACTGTATCAGTACTCGGTGTAGCCGTCCACGGGTCGGCCCGGGTCGTTCGGATCGACGCGGCGGCCGTAGAGCAGCTCGCGCAGGAACTCTGCCGTGGCGGATGCCTCGGGGCGAAAATCGTCGGATGCCGCATACCGCAACAACGACGCGTAAAACTGACGCGCTTCGGGGTATTGTTGGATGGACGGCAGATCGACGGAGGCAATCAGCAGCCGTCCTTCGCCGACGCGGTACTCGAAGACCGTCCCGAGCTTATAATTTCGATTGACGTTGTCGATAGTTTGCACGATCGGCCGGTATTCATCCGGCGTGATGTCGAGGATGATCGGCCGGCTCGCTTTCGCGATAGGCCACCACTGCCAGTTGGAGTGGAACTCCGTGGGGAAGTCGCGGAAGAGCGCATGCTCCGGATCCATCAGCAATCCCATCGTCCCGACGGGGATATCGGTCTCGGGGTCGCCGTACTGAAATGCGAGGCCGCGAAACATCCCGTAATTCCAGAACTCGGTGATGAACTGCCCGCCCACCGACGCGCTGTCGACGCTGCCGGGCTCGGGTAACAACAGCACGCGGCCGCCGCTGTGAAGCAGATCGACCGTCTCGTCATCCAGACGACGGGTGACGGTCACAGCTTCAGGTACCGTCGTGTCGACGTTCGCGGGATAAATCCATAGCGGATACTCGGTGGCAAGATCGGCTTCGCGGTGTGACAGGCTCAGCGTGAGCTTCTGCGGTACCATTGCTCTCGATAGATCAGCGCTGATCTGAGCGATCGTGGCGAGGCTTCCTTGCCGGACTCCGTCAACGCGCAGCGCGCCGGAGGCAACGGTTCCGTCTTCCGACACCAGCGACCACGCCAGCGAGCCCGCGGGGATTTCGGTGGGGCGATAGTTCGCCAGCTTAATCTGCGCCTCGAAGGTCTCATCGTTCGTCCACACATAACGCTCCATCTCCGCAAGCAAGACGGCTTCGTCGTTGAACCGCCGCCAGGCTTCGGGCTCGATCAGCCCCTTGCTGTCCATGAACGCATCCAGTATCCCCACGAGTGCGGTGCCCTGGCCGGGGAAGTCCTGCAAGTCGAGGAGCTGATAGCCGCCAAACTCCGGCGTGCGAATGGCCGCCTCGATGTCGGCGCGGTACAGCTCCACGGCGAAAGCGCCCGACGCGC
>CBFGYX010000219.1:0-3845 GCA_965653075.1 uncultured bacterium | reverse complement strand
CGCAAAATATAAACGCAGAGTAAAAGAGAGACGCAGAGACGCTGAGGCATGTCATGCGATGACTCCGTGGGAGTAAGCCCGATCGTACCCCCAGGCGTGACAGTCATCGTATGACTACTTCCGGGTTTTAACGCAGAGGAACGGAGAGACGCGGAGGGTTATAACGCAGAGCAAAAGAGAGACGCGGAGGCGCAGAGGAAGGGATTGGCGGTTTATTTGAAGTAAGCAGGTGATGAACGGTGCGCCGGTGTGTTTAGTGGAGTAAGCATGACCGGTAAAAGCATCGCGAAGAGGTCAGCACATGCTTATAAACGACATCTCAGGAGAGGTGGTCGATGCAGCCTATCAGGTTCACACGATATTCGGCCCGGGACTTCTTGAATCGATTTACGAGCGAGCGCTCTATCATGAACTGGCAGATCGAGGACTGGAGGTGAGTCATCAGGTGCCGATTCCGGCAGAGTATAAAGGAATTGACCTCGGCATTTCCTTTCGCGCAGATCTGATCGTTAACGACCTCGTAATTGTCGAAGTGAAATCGGTGGAGTACTCCGCGGCCGTGCACAAGCATCAGCTTCTCAGTTATCTCCGTCTTACGGACAAGCGTGTCGGACTACTGGTCAACTTTGGCAGGCGTCTGATAAAACAGGGAATCACCAGAGTTGTCAATAACTACTATTAGGCATTCTGCGGCTCTCTTTTATTCTAGGTAGCTGGCACCTGATCAAATTATAATCGTCTACTTCATATCCGTGTTGACTCGGTAGGGGGATGCATCTTAGAACCTCTCCGCAACAAACTTCTCCGTGTCTCTGTGTCTCTCCCTTGCTCTGCGTAATAAACCCGACGAGCCTGGACGCATTAACGAATATTGGAGATGCAACCAGAGGTAGTCATACGATGACTGTAACGCCTGGGGGTATGATCGAGCTTGCTCCCCTGGAGTCATCGCATGACATGTCTCAGCGTCTCTGCGCCTCTCTTTTCCTCTGCGTTGCATTTCCTCTCCGTGTCTCTGCGTCTTTCTTTTCCTCTGCGTAATACTTAAACGCACATCACCGTGATGCCGCGGTCTTCGAGGGCGCGCACCATACCGTCGGGGGCGCCGGTGTCCGTGATTACCGTGTCGATCTCGTCGATGCTGCAGGTCAGGCTGAAGCCGCGCTTGCCGAACTTTGACGAGTCCGTCACCAGGATCGTTTGCTGCACCGCCTCGATCATCCGCTGATTCAGCGATGCCTCGAGCGAGTTCGACGTCGTCAGGCCGTAGTCGATGTCGATCCCGTCCACCCCGAGGAACAACTTCCGACACTGGTAGCGCCGCATCATTTCTTCAGCCGCAGGTCCGACCACCGAGGTGGAGGATTGGCGCAACATTCCCCCCAGAACAAATACCTCCGATCCCGGCAGATTCATCAGATCCGTGGCCACATGCAGGGCCCCCGTGACGATCGTCAGGTCCCGCTTGTCGCGCAGGTGACGCGCCACCTGGTGGATGGTCGTGCCCGAGGCCAGCAAGATCGAATCGTTCGGCTCGACCAGCTCGGCCGCCGCCGCCCCGATCCGCCGCTTCTCCTCGGCGTGTTGCTTGGCCTTTTCCGAAACCGGACGATCAAAAACGAAAGGATTCGTCGGCGCCGCGCCGCCATGCGTGCGAAAAAGCAGATTCCGCTGTTCGAGCTGCTTCAGATCCCGCCGGATCGTCACGTCCGATACGTCGAGGTCCTCGCTCAGCGTGGCGACCGAGACAAATCCCTGCTCTCGAAGGCGATTCAGGATAAAAGAATGGCGTTCTGCTGGACTCTGCATGGTATATCGAATAGACCGACGACCACCGGGGGCCGCCTGAGATAGGCATCAACGAAGCCTCGAAGATAGGCGTCCATACGGAAAGAATACAGACGTTATGATCGTTCGTGATCGTATCGTGATCGAATTGTGACCGTTTATCGCCAGTGGTTGACTGTTTGCGACCGAATCAATATCATTGCTCCCGTTGAGAATCAGAAACGATCAGTCAACGCGAGTCCGGAGGGCAGGCACCGATGGGTGCAGAGCAGGGGAGGACGGCGTTCATTTCGGGCGTAGGGCCCGATTCAAACCTGAATTGCAGTATGAGACGGGTCTGGCTTCTGTTGTCGATGGTACTGCTTGCGGGCGTGTCCGCCGTCAGTGCGCAGCCATCGGGGAAGATCGCGGGAAAGCTTATCGATGCTACCACGGGTGAGCCGCTTCCGGGCGCTACGGTAATCGTGGAGGGTACGACGCTGGGTGCCGCATCCGGAGTGACGGGAGACTACACCATTCTGAACGTCGCCCCGGGGACGCATACGCTGATCGCCTCCATGGTCGGCTATGCAACCACGCGCGTGGAAAATGTCGAAGTATCGATCGACCGAACGACACGCATCGATTTCGAAATGCGTGAGGAGATCATCGAGGGCGAGGAAGTGGTGGTGGAGGCGCGCCGGCCGCTCGTCGAACGAGACCGGACGACCTCCGCATCCTATGTCAGTTCGGAAACGATTGACAATCTACCCGTTCAGGAGGTCGGCGACCTGCTGCAGCTGCAGTCTGGCGTGGCCTACGACGCCGCCGGCCGACTCCACATGCGCGGCGGCCGCTCGGGTGAAGTCGCCTATATGGTCGACGGAATCCCGGTCACCGACCAGTTCCGCGGCGGCAGCAAGATCGAAATCGAAAACAGCTGGATTCAGGAGCTGCAGGTCATCTCGGGTACGTTCAATGCCGAGTACGGCCAGGCGCAATCGGGGGTCATCAATATCGTCACGAAAGAAGGCGACGTGCAGAACTACTCCGGCAGCGCCTCCGCTTTTCTGGGGTCTTATCTGACCACGCGCGACGACATCTTTATGAACATGGGCGATGTGCGTGCCGATCAGTACAACGGCGAGTTCAGCCTGAGCGGGCCTCTCAAGTTTTTGCCGGAGAGCTCGTTCTTCGTAGATGCGCGCTACTTCAAGTCGGACGGCTACCTCTACGGTCAGCGACGTGCACGGATCGAAGACACGGTGCCGATCCAGGCGTATGTGCGCGAGGCTCAGACGCAGGCCAGCGATCGCGAGACGCTCGTGGGAATCCACATCCCCGATTCCCTTATGACGGGTGATCGGGCCTACGTGCCGATGAATCCGAACGAAAAGGTATCCCTCCACGGAAGCCTCTCGTTCCGTCCGTTCAAAAATGTGCGCCTCAATTATTCGGCGTTTCTGACCGACGAATCACGTCGCAGCTACAGCGATTCGCGCCGCTACGCTCCCGACGGCCAGCCGACCACCGTCGACCGCGGGGCCAACCACATCCTTTCCCTTACGCACATGCTCACGCCCACCACGTTCTACCGCGTGGGACTGTCGTACCAGGTGAGCAACGTCGAGACCCGGCTCTTCGAGGATTATCTCGATCCGCGCTTCCAGGGGCCTGCGTACAGCGCCAACGGGTTCAACTTCGGCGGTACCAGCAACGCCCACACCTGGAGCAACCAGAAAACGGCGCTCGGCAAGATCGATCTGACCAGTCAGGTGGGCCGCTTCAACCTTATCAAGGGTGGTATCGAGGCCCAGCTGCACCGCGTCGAGAACTTCCGCATGACGACCATCGCGGATGGCCCGGTCTATCTGCCCGCGAATCTGCGCCTGCCGGCCAGAAATACGGCAGGTAATGATCATTACGTCCAGCGGCCCTTCGAACTGGCCGCCTACCTGCAGGACAAGATCGAGATCGACGAGATCATCGTGAACGCGGGCGTGCGGTTCGACTGCTGGAACCCGAACGCTTACCTGCCCGAAGATCTCGAGGCCACGACCGACCCGATGGACGGTATT
>CBFGYX010000218.1:0-3874 GCA_965653075.1 uncultured bacterium | reverse complement strand
CCAAAAACCCTTCGGCCAGATGCTCGAGCGTGCCCGCGCCACCTGAGGCGATCACCGGGATCGACACGGCTTCGGCTATGGTTCGCAGCAGTTCGAGGTCATATCCGTCCTTCGTCCCATCACGATCCATTGACGTGACGAGTAGCTCACCAGCGCCACGCCTCTCCGCATCGACGGCCCACTCGACGGCGTCCAGCTCGGTCGACCGGCGCCCACCGTGCGTGTAGACCGTCCATCCATCCGGACGATCGCGCCGAGCATCAATTGCCACGACCATACACTGGCTACCAAATGCATCGGCTCCGCGGCTGATCAGCTCAGGATCAGCGATCGCCGCCGAGTTCAGCGACACCTTGTCCGCACCAGCGTTCAGCATCGAACGCATATCATCCACCGTACGCAGACCACCGCCTACCGTCAGCGGGATGAAAACCTGATCCGCCGTTTTCCGCACGACATCATGCATGATGCCGCGGCCTTCGTGCGTAGCCGTAATGTCGAGGAAGACGAGCTCGTCGGCACCCGCGTCGTCATAAAACTTCGCCTGCTCGACCGGATCTCCGGCATCAACGAGCCCGACGAAGTTGACGCCTTTGACGACGCGGCCCTGATCAACATCAAGACACGGAATGATTCGCTTGGCGAGGGCCATAAATACTCGGATTGCGTAGGAGGGAGGTCGTAGCTGTTCTCGCTACAGCCGCGGATCTTAGTTACCGGGTTGCCGGCGGGAGCGTGGCGTCGTCTCATCCGACGCGAGCTCCGCCGTCGAAAAGCGGTCGAGCTCCACTTCATCCTTCTTGTTCCAGCACCAGAACTGCTGGCAAGGGAAGCGATTCTCGTAAAGCGCGCGGCCGACAATTACCGAGTCGACGCGATACGGCTGGAGCTCCTTGATACGGAGGAGGTCCTGATATCCGCCCACACCGCCCGAGGCCGTGATATGGGCATGTTCGAGCGCCTTGCCGAGCGTCCGGTACGCCTGGGTGTTGGGACCTTGCAGCGTGCCGTCCCGGCCGATGTCGGTGTAGATAAACCGCCTCACGCCACGGCGCTCCATGTCGATTGCCATGTCGACGGCGTCGAGGCCGCTGCCTTCCGTCCATCCATCCACACGAACCTCGCCGTCTCGCGCATCGATCCCAACGACGACACGGCTGCAGGTAAAGCGCGCGATGGCCTCATCAACCATATCGGGATCGCGCACCGCGCTCGTACCCAGAATCACGCGGTACACGCCATGATCGAGAAGCGACTCGATGTCCTCGATCGTGCGCACGCCACCGCCAACCTGAATCGGGATGTCAAGCGACTCCGCGATGTTCTGAATCACCCGGCGGTTGTTGTCCGAGTCTCCACGCGCGGCGTCGAGGTCGACGATGTGCAGCACGCGCGCATTCTGCACGCGCAGCAGCTTCGCCATCTTGACGGGGTCGTCGAAATAAACCGTCTCCTGCTCATACGAGCCCTGGTATAGGCGGACGCACTTGCCGTCGCGGAGATCGATTGCAGGGATCACGAGAATCATAGACACGCCTGAAACACGAAAGGCAGAAGGACGCACCTTCTGCCGTTAAACGGGAACGTCGACGAAATTGCGCAAAATGCGGAGGCCGTCGTGCTGACTTTTCTCTGGATGAAACTGGACGCCATACACCCTGTTCCGCCCCACAATCGCCGGAAAATCAATGCCATAAGCCGTTGTCGCGATGATGTCGCCGGCCACGGTCGGTGCGGCATGATACGAATGGACGAAGTATACATAGGCGTCGGTGCTGAGCCCGCTCGTCAGCGGCGACGCCGTCTGCACGTCGAGCCGGTTCCAGCCGACATGTGGAATCTTGAGCGAACGCCCGTTGGTCTGCGCAAGATCACGATCGAAGCGCACGATACGCCCCGGCAGCAGACCCAGCCCTCGATGCCGCCCGCGCTCTTCGCCCGATTCGAATAAGAGCTGCATGCCCACGCACACACCCAGCAGCGGCACGCCCGCCTCAACCGCCTGTTTGATCGGCTCCTCAAGGCCAAGCCGCCTCAGTCTCGAAGCACACATACCAAATGCCCCCACGCCCGGTAGTACGAGCTTGGATGCCGAGGCGATAGCCTGCGGATCACCCGAGCGCACGACGCGCGCGCCTGCTGCCTCGAACGCCTTCTGCACCGACCGGAGATTGCCGATTCCGTAGTCGATGATGGTCAGATCCTTCGTCACTCGCGTGTGGTTCGGCTCAGTTCTTTCGACCGCCGCGTGGCTGTGCCCACAGCATTGATCAGCATCGTGCGCAGTCCGTGCGACTCCAGGTCGGCCACGGCCGCAATCGCGGTGCCACCGGGCGTTGTCACTTCATCGCGTAGTATCGCCGGGTGCTTCCCTGTTTCGATGACAAGCCGCGCGGCGCCCAGTACCGTCTGCGCCGCCAGCCGATACGCCGTCGGACGCGGCAGTCCTTGCTTGACGCCGCCGTCGGTCAACGCCTCGATCACCATATACACGTACGCCGGGCCCGATCCCGACAGGCCCGTAACGGCGTCCATCAGTTCCTCAGGTACAACCTCAACCGAGCCGACAGCACCGAAAATCGACTTCGCCATGTCGAGATGGCGCCCGTTCACGCCATGACCCGCCGCAATAGCCGTCGCACCGAGGTCAACCAGCACCGGCGTATTCGGCATCGCGCGCACGACGGGCGGCCGCGACGCGAACGACGACGATATCGTCTCGGCCTCTATACCGGCGAGCACACTGATGACAAGCGTCTCCGAGGAGACGAGCGAGCCTATTTCCTTTACGACCTGATCGTAGTTCTGCGGTTTAATGGCAAGCAGCACAACGTCGGCGCCGCTGATCGCTTCCGCATTATTCGTCGTCGTAACAACGCCGGGATAGCGGGCCGAAAGCTCATCGAGCGCCGCAACTGAGCGCCTCGACGCGCGAATATTGGATGCGCCGAGATCGGAGTTCCGCAGGAGGCCGCCGAGGATCGACTGCCCCATGTTACCGGCTCCGACGATGGCGATGGTTTCGTCCTTCAACATACCGGCTTACAATACCCCTTTCGTCGAGAGAATCCGCTCGGAGTTGGCGTCGCGCCGTACGGCGGTCGAGAGTGCCCGGGCGCATGCCTTAAACATGGCCTCGATCCGGTGGTGGTCGTTCTCGCCGTTCAAGACGGAGATATGCAGGTTGCAGCCCAGCTTCTCCGCGAACGAATACCAGAAATGCTTCACCATCTCGGTCGACATGTCGCCTACGCGCTCGCGTGAGAACGTGGCGTCGAAGACGAGATAAAAGCGCCCCGACAAGTCGACCACCGCGCGGCAGAGCGCCTCATCCATCGGCACGTACGCGTGACCGTAACGCGCGATGAACGCCTTGTCGCCGACGGCATCGCGGAATGCCTGTCCGATCACAATCCCACAGTCCTCAACCGTGTGATGGTCGTCGACTTCCAGGTCGCCCTCGGCTTTGATCGACAGCGAGAAGCCCCCGTGCCGGGCGAACAGTGTCAGCATGTGATCGAGAAAGCCGACTCCTGTGTCGATATCAATTGTAGAGGAGTCATCCAGCGAGAGCTCGCACTCGATGCTCGTTTCGGCGGTCGTGCGAGATACGGACGAGCGGCGTTCGGTGAACGTGGGTTCAGGCATGAAGGGATGTATAACGTGCCGACCGGCCGGGCGCTCTAGACGGCTCCTTCGGTCCGCAACCGGTTCGATTTCAGAGAATAGACAATATCCGGCACGACAAGCTGTTCTGCCAGTTCTTTTCTTAACGCTTCATAGACCGCGCGACGTTACGAACTACGGGCACGGACCGTCGTTCACGACGCGTCCTCCGCAAGAACGAACCTTTTTCCTTTTGATGTCTCAACAG
>CBFGYX010000217.1:0-3880 GCA_965653075.1 uncultured bacterium | reverse complement strand
GAGGTCCGGGGTGTGGTTTCCGGTGGATGAGAAAATTTTTCCGCCTCCGGTTTAAGGTGCCGCGTGCCAAGACGATACATGGTCCAGACGAGAAAACGTCACGCCAGAACCAACCAACACAAAATCTCTCAGAACCATGTCATTCGGAGATCTTTCCCGCATCAACACCAACGTCCAGGCACTTCAGGCCAACAACTACCTGCAGCGGACGAACCAGAACATCGGCCAGCGCCAGCTTCGCCTTGCCACGGGCAGCCAGATCAACCGCGCTGAAGATGACTCGGCCGGTTACTCGATCTCGAAGAAACTCGAGGCCAGAGTTCGCGGCCAGTCACAGGCCCTCGCCAACGTCGGAGACGCCAAGAGCATGCTCACGGTGAGCGAAGGCGCTCTCAACACCGTGATGGATATCCTCCAGACGATGAAGGAGAAAACCGTCCAGGCGGCCAACGACACGATGGGTGATCAGGAGCGTACCGCCATCCAGAACCAGCTCAACGCACTGCGCCAGGAAATCGACGACGTGCTCGAAGGCACGACCTTCAACGGCACCGCGCTCTTTGGTGGCGAAGGCTCCTCGTTCCAGTTCCAGGTAGGTGCCGAGAGCGGAGATCGCTTCGAGGTCGACATTGCCGGACTCGCTTCCGACAATCTCATCGGCTCGTTCGAGAGCGCCGGCCTGCTGGACGGTGCTTCTCTCAGCGGCGATGCGGCCGTGAGCGACGTAGCCTACGACGGTGCCAACGGCGGCGTCTTCAGCTTTACCGTCATCGATGACGAAGGTACGGACAGGTTGTCCTATACGTTCAACGGCAATACGTACACCGAAGACATCGGTGCCACGTTCGAGGCCAACGGCCTCTCCTTCAGTGTTGCAGACCACGGTGATCTCGAAGTCGGCGACACGTTCCAGATCTCGACCGGTGGCCTCATCGTCGACAGTCATGATACGGCCAGCGCGGCGATCGCGACCGTTGACGAAGCCATCAACACGGTTTCCGAGCAGCTCGCCAACATTGGTGACAGCCAGACGCGGCTCACGTTCAAGCAGGACAACCTGCAGACGTCGATGACGAACTACGAAGCCGCACGAAGCCGCATCAGCGATGCCGACTTCGCCAGAGAGCAGATGGAGCTCGTCAAGCTGCAGATTCTGCAGCAGACCGGCACCGCTGCGCTCGCGCAGGCCAACGCCGCACCGCAGTCGATCCTCTCACTGATCGGTTAAGCCACGGCGATTGACAAAACAAATCGAGGGCCCGTGCAGGATGTCCAGTCTCGGCACGGGCCCTCTGTAGCAGGAAAACCACGAAAACCAGCAGCAGTGCGGTGGACACTGTTGCCCCGGGTCCCCCTTGTTCCACCAATGGTCTACCAACCATAGGAGGATTCCAAAATGTCATTTGGAGATCTTACCCGCATCGGCACCAACGTGCAGGCGCAGCAGGCCAATAACTACCTGCAAAGAACGAACCAACAGATCGGCCAGCGGCAACTCCGCCTTGCCACGGGCAGCCAGATCAACCGGGCCGAAGACGACTCCGCCGGCTACTCGATCTCGAAGAAGCTCGAGGCTCGCGTACGCGGCCAGGCGCAGGCGCTCGCCAACGTCGGTGATGCAAAAAGCATGCTCACCGTCAGCGAAGGCGCGCTCAACAGCGTCATGGACATCCTTCAGACGATGAAGGAGAAAACCATTCAGGCCGCTAACGACACCATGGGTGAGCAGGAACGAACGGCCATCAAAAACCAGCTCGACGCGCTCCGGGAAGAGATCGGAGACGTACTGGAGGGCACGACGTTCAACGGCACAAAGCTGTTCGAAAGCGAAAACCCGTTCAACTTCCAGGTGGGCGCCGAGAGCGGCGAGAACTTCGCCGTATCGATCGCACAGTTGGACACCGACGGCCTGCTGGGCGCAGTCGTTGAAGCCGAAGGAACGGTAACCGAAGGCGATTGGGCCGGTGGCGAGATCGAATTCGTCGGCTATACCGGTAGCGAAGCCCAGACGTTTAACTTCCGCATCGAAGACGGCGATCTCGAATACCGTATCGATGGAGATGGCGACTGGACGAACCTCGGCACGCCCGGGTCCGTCAATGTCGGCGGTCTGACCTTGAATGTCGACCTCTCCGATGTCGATGACGGCGACAGCTTCGACGTTGCTGTGACACCGCAGGGTGGCGGGCTGATCGTAAACAGCCACGAGAGCGCGAGTGCTTCCATTGCTACAGTCGATGCGGCCATCAACCAGGTCTCCGAGCAGCTCGCCAACATCGGTGACAGCCAGAAGCGTCTCAGCTTCAAGCAGGACAACCTGCAGACGTCGATGACGAACTACGAAGCAGCTCGCAGCCGCATCAACGACGCCGACTTCGCCAAGGAGCAGATGGAGCTGATCAAGCTTCAGATCCTCCAGCAGACCGGTACGGCCGCGCTTGCGCAGGCCAACGCCGCGCCGCAGTCGGTACTCTCGCTCTTCTAAGCGAGTCTCGATTTGCACCGGCGAAACCTGTAAGTTTCCCGGAGCACCACGCGGGAAACCGGTTCTGGCGAGACGATGTCCCGTGGGCGAAGGGCTCACCTGTCAAACAGGTGGGCCCTTTTGCATTTGGGTGACCGGCAAGGCTCATTCTGTGCGTCCGAACGGTCGACGAAAGAGCCGTGGGGCGGATGCGTAGACCTGGTCCGTCCCGGCGCACAGCGATGAACCAGGGCGGGGCCGTACCCGGTTCCCCCCAAACAATACACGTGACAGGCCACCGCCGACTTCGGGACGCGATCGCGGCGATGGATGAAGGATCGACGACGAATTAAAGTCCGGGCCGCATCGTACGATACTGCATCAAGACAGGCATAATGCAGACAGGCAGTGGTTCTTTCCTCCCTGCGCTGTCCGCGGAAATTTCTTCCGCACTCATCTGTAAGACAATCAGTTCGAATATGTACGGCTCCCTTCAGATGCGTCAGTACCAGCAGCAGTCGGTGCTGACGAGCTCGCCCGAGCAGCTCATCCTCAAGATTTACGACCTCGGCATTGCGGCCTGCCGCCGCAACGACCGCTCCAAGGTGCGCGCCGTGCTGGCCGAACTTATGGGCAGCCTCAACTTTGAGGAGGGCGGCGAGGTGGCCTCCCAGTTGCAGGGTTTGTACGAGTACTGCCTGATCGAGAGCGCCAACGGCGACCTTGAGACGGTCCGGACTTTGCTGGAGGGCCTGCGTGAAGCATGGCGCGAAGGCGTGATGGCCCGCAAGGCGGCGTAGCGGCTGCCGGGTAGCTTCCCTTCCTATCACCGACCATTTCGAATATGTCTGGCATATCGGCAAATCTTGTTCGCGGCGACAGCCCTTACGAGCAGCTCATCTCGAGTATCATCGCGATCGAGAGCCAGCCCAAGGTGAACCTGCAGCAGGAGAAGAGCGACCATCAGCGCATGAAAGGTGTGCTGTCGGACTTCTCGAAGATGCTCACCGATCTGCAATCGGCCGTCGGCAAGTTGACCGATCCGGTGACATCGTTTGTGGGCGGGCGCAAGGCGTCGACATCCTCGACGGCATTCGGCGTCACGGCTACCGACCGGGCGTCGACGGGCACGCATCAGATTGAGATACTGCGCCTGGCCTCGGCCGACTCGCGCGTCTCGCGGCAGTTCGACCGCGCGGGCAGCGCGCTGGCATCGTTTGTCGGCACGCAGTCGTTCCAGATCGACGTCTTCAGCCCTACATCCGACGAGCCTGATCGCCGGGTGTCGATTGATGTATCGGTTGATTTGGAAGACGGCAACGACGCGGCGAAGCTCGACCAGATCCAGACAGCCATCCGCAGTGCGATGGAAGCGGCCGTCGATGACGGCACAATCAAGCGCGCCGAGGCGGCTTC
>CBFGYX010000216.1:0-3886 GCA_965653075.1 uncultured bacterium | reverse complement strand
TACTGCCCGAGACGAGCCCGTAGCCGAAGTCTGCGCGGTAGTCTCCGGCAATCACTCGTTCGACAAATGAGGAGGACGGAGCGTAAGTGACATAGCCCGAGGAATGAGTAAACCCGAACCCCCGCCTCTCGGGATGCCAGGAGAACGGCTCCCCGGGCGCTTTGTCCATGGTCAGGTTCGCCTGCAAATTGCCCAGACGCACGTGCATCCGCTGATACAACCGCTCCGGTGTGCCGGCGTAGGTCGCTTGGCCATCTTCATCTCGTCGATAACCTCGGCCAACATCAATGCGACGCGAGAACCGAGACGTCAGGCGGACATCCGGCCTCAGGCGTAGCACTTCACCAGGCACCTGCTCGTGCGGTCTTGCAACCGCGAACGTCCGTAGCACTTCGGCCTCTATTCCATCGAGTCCGAGCCGTTGAATCCATGCCTCGATGGAATCGGGGGCATCACCCGACATGCGGATCACCATGATACTGTCGACAGCGATTCGCGGCAGTAGCGGGATCGCCTGTAGCTCATCCATGGGAGCACGCATCAAATCCACGGGCCTCTCAGCCAGATCGTAGAGACGGTCGGCGTCAAGGTCGTCTCGTTCATCCAAAAGACGCTCGACCACGTCGTCAAGGCGCGACTGCGCGATCACGGGAGCCGCGAGGAAGGCAAGGGCGAGTCCAATGGCTGCGATCTTCATCTCACCCCCCATTCGAGTCCGACGGCGGGGCTCCATCCCAACAAATAATGCCGCTCGGTGGAGAGGTCGATGGTCATCGGACCCAGGCGCAGCCCAACGCCCGCTGTGAACCGCTCGGGTTCGGTTGCGGCTGCGGCGCGAACGACAAATACATCGTGCGGGATGAACTCCGCACCCATGATCAGGGAGAGCGGGTACCGGACATCCTTCATCACATCGGCGATAACAGTAATCCGCCCGGGTGAATACGCGGCGCCAAGTTTCAGTACCCGTGGCAGGTCGTCGTGCGCCGTGTAGCTGCCGCCGTTGAGATTGACGACAGATCCGCCAAGCATCAATCCGGGAAGGGGCGAAGCGATCCAGCCTGCGTCGACCGTTACGGCACCGGCCGAGCCGAACTCGTCAATGCCGAGATGATGATAACCGAGTGCGACACCCACGCGAAGTCCGCCCGCTAAACGTCCCAACCGTCGTGACGCGCGCAGTCGAAAGGAGCTCTCTCGATAAAGCTCAAACCCAAACGTCCGCGCGCCGAAGGAAACGGTTAGCTCGTCGAATGTGCGGGCGGTAACGATTGCGCCGGAACGAAGCTCGGCCAGCCCATATGCCTGCGAAACGTGCACGCCGAGTGCGGAAGATCCAGGTTCGATTCCAGAAGCCGGATTCACGAACCCCCAGATATCAACGTCAATGGCGCTGCCCCCGCCTGAAAGAGAAGCAAGCCGACCGCCTTCATCGAGCGTCTGTCCCGCCGCAGGTGCCGCGAGTAGCACAAGGAGGTAGAGGAGGTAAAAGAGCGGGCGCATCGGATCCTCCGTTTGAGCATCATCTGTCCATCTTTCTGTTAGATGGCAAGATGAGCCGCCCGTAACGCTGTACGCCCGTAACGCTGTACGAATGTACCGCCTCTGAGAAACAGCGTTGGCGCCTCGTGTGTTGGAATTCCAAGCCTCCCGTGTTCTTGCGCCCTCCCGTCATCATGCGCATCCCGTTCGCTTTCCTCCTCTTCGTCGCACTTCTGCTGCCGCGTTCAGCGTCCGCCCAGGAGTTCAATTGTTCTGTCAGCGTCGACCTGCGGAATCTGAGCGGCTCTGAGTACACGTTCCTGAACGATCTGCGCGATCAGATCGACGAATACATCAATGAGCGGTCGTGGACCGGACTGCGCTTTCAGGAGCACGAACGCATCGACTGCACGATGCAGATCACGATCGAAGATGCGCCGACACTGAGCACCTTCCGCGCGCGGATCGTGGTTGCCAGCCGGCGGCCGATTTACGGCACCACGCAGAACTCAACGCTGCTGCAAATCAACGACCCCACGTGGCACTTTTCGTACACGCAGGGCATGCCGCTCAACTTCAACCTGGAGCAGTTCGACCCCTTGACCTCCGTGCTTGACTTCTACGCGATGCTCATCCTGGGCTACGATTTTGACAGCTTCCAGGAACGCGGCGGCACGCCGTACTTCGAGCGGGCACGTCGCCTCGCGGAGCTGGCGCAGGCACAGTCGGCGCAGGGGTGGACCGACCTAACGGGGGAGCGGGGACGGGCCGACCTCGTCCGTCAGATTCTCGACCCGCGGTTTACGTCGCTTCGGGACGCCTACTTTAATTATCACTTCCACGGGCTGGATCACTTCGTCTCGCAGACGGATGTCGCGCGGGAAAGCGTGCTGCAGACCGTCGTCGACATCAACGAGCTCTACGAGACGGTGTCGCGGCAGTACGCGATCGACTTGTTCTTCTCGGCGAAGTATCAGGAGCTGACGGCCATCTTTGAGAACTCGCAGTTCCAGAATCAGGCGTACGAAACGCTCACTACGGTCGACCCCTCGCACATGTCGGAGTACCAGCGCCTCACCCGCTGATCCGGCGCTCAGCGGCTGCCACGGGCTCGCGTGTTCTGCGCATAAACATGAGTCCGCCGATAATAAATGCACCGCCGCTGATCTGGAGCCATGTCACAGGCTCCGCCAGTATTAAGTAGCTCATCATGAGCGCGGCGAACGGCACGAGGTTGTTGAACGCCGCTGTATACGACGAGCCGACGGCGCGGATGGCCGCGTTCCAGATCACGATTGCAAGGCCGGTCGAAAGTCCGCCCGAGTACACGATGGCCGCCCACACCCAGGCGTCAACATCCGCCCACACCACCGTGTCGAAGTAAGGAAGCCCAATCACAATCAGGACGGGCAGACCAACGAGCAGGTTGAAGAAGGACACGCCCACAGGATCCAGTTGCTGCACCACCGGCCGGTTAAGCGCCGTGTATAATCCCCAGAAAAGCGCGGCGGCTACCATCATGAGGTTGCCGAACAGCGTTCCGGGCGCGAGGCTGATCGTCGAAGAGCCGCCCGCGACGACGACCGCCGTCCCGAAGAGTGAGATGCCCAGCGCCGCCCAGGCTGCCGGTGTCAATCGCTCCGTCCCGAATATGACGCCGAACACAGCCGTCCATATCGGGGCGCTCGCCATGATCAGCGCAGCGGTTCCGGCGGCCGTTGCGTTCACGCCAATGATGAAGAGCACCTGGTAGAACACCGTACCCGTGAGACCGAGAAACGCCAGCTTCAGGCCGTGCGTCCGTACCGGCTTCCAGAACGGCTCGCCCGATTTTCGCAACCGTGCCGCGTAGATTAACCCGAGCACCAACGTGGAAATCGAAAACCTGAAGGTATTGATTACATACGGATGCATAACCGAGAGCGTTGCCTTCAAAACAGGGAAGTTCAATCCCCATATCATCACCGCTAATAGCAGCGAGGCGTCGCTCATCGAAAAACGGCCCTTCGAGTAATGCATCAACGTCTCTCCCGAAAATGTTGGCGGGAAAGATAGTTTGATACCGCGTACATTCAGCAGACGCGAGGAAATACCATTATCTCTTCAACATCTGTCCGTCAGATGTCTACGCACATCCAGAAGCTGTATCACTCGATCGGTGAGATCAGTGAAAGGCTCAATCTCGAACCACACGTGCTTCGCTACTGGGAAACCGAGTTTCCCATGCTTGCTCCGCGGAAGAACCGTTCGGGGCGGCGCGCCTATACCGACGAAGACATCCGGCTGCTCGAGCGCATCCAGCATCTGCTGAAAGAGGACAAGTACACTATCGAAGGCGCCAGGCAGGTGCTGGAGCGGGAGTCAGGGGCAAGCGCAGATGTAGACCGCGAGCGCTTGATTGAGC
>CBFGYX010000215.1:0-3896 GCA_965653075.1 uncultured bacterium | reverse complement strand
AGACCGGCATGCTCTACGCCGGGGCGCGGTACTACATGCCGAACATCGGGCGGTGGACGAGTGTGGATCCGCTGGCGGCTTCCTACGCCGTACGCGGATTACCGTGCGTACGCGGATTGCGGTATCCGGTCGAGATGATACTTGAGCTCTTGAGTGCCGGAATGTCCATAGAGGAGATACTGGACGACTACGAGGATCTCGAGCGTGAAGACATCCTGGCCGTCCTGGCTCTTCACTGACCGCGCCTCCGCAGTGCTTTACCGCGACCGCTCGTTGTACATCTCTTCAATAAGCTCCGCATAATGAGCCTCGATGGCGCGGCGGCGAGGCTTCATGGTCGGCGTGAGCATCTCGTTGTCGATGGTGAACGCCTCCCGGATGAGGCGGAACCCACGCACCTTCTCATGAGCGGCCGCGTTGCGTGAGTAGCTGCGGAATTCCTTCTCGAAAAGATCCCGCACCGCTTCGTCGGCAATTAACTCGGCCTCGTCAGAGAATGAAATCCCTTTCTCTTTCGCCCACGCCGTCAGTGATTCGAAGTTAGGCACGACGAGCGCCGTCAGGTACTCCCTCCCTTCACCCAGAATCACGATCTGGTCGATGTGACGGAACGACTTGAGGCTGTCTTCGATAGGCCCCGGATAAATGTTCTTTCCGCCGCGCGACACAATCATGTGCTTGATGCGGTCGGTGATCATAAGATACCCGCCGTCAAACCGGCCCACGTCGCCGGTGTGGTACCAGCCGTCGGCATCGATGGACTCGCGTGTGGCGTCCTCGTTCTGCCAGTAGCCTTTCATGACGTTGGGTCCTTTGACCAGAATCTCGCCGTCCGACGAGTCGAGCTCCGACGGATAATCGTCCCCGGAGAGCTGCGCGATGATCGACTTGTCGGTAAGGCTCTGGATGGCCACCGTGACACCCGGGAGTACGTGTCCTACCGTGCCGTAACGGGGCCGTTCGAGCGGGTTGGCGGCTACGACGGGTGCGGTTTCGGTGAGCCCATAGCCTTCGACGATCGTGATGCCCGCCGCTTCGAAAAACTCACCGATCTCGCGCGGCAGAGCGGCCCCGCCGGACACCGCAAAACGCAGGTTGCCGCCGAGCTTCTCGTGCAGCTTCGAGAAGACAAGGCGATGCGCGAGGTTGTACTGACCCTTCAGGAAGGGATTCATGCCGCCGTTCTTGCGTGCCTCCGCGGCCTTGCGCCCGGTGGAGACGGCCCAGTTGAAGATCTTCCGCTTGGTGGGAGATCCATCCTCGACGGACCGGATGATGGTGCCATAGACGCGCTCAAAGAGCCTGGGCACTGAGATCATGACCGTCGGCGACACCTCGACAAGGTTGGCGGCGACCGTATCGATGCTTTCGGCAAAGGTGACGAGCGCGCCGGAGGCCATCATAGCGGTGTAGCCGGCGGTCCGTTCGAACGAGTGGCAGAGCGGTAGGAATGAGAGGTGGTGATCGGTGGGGCCGAAGTCGAACAGGCCAAGCGCGGAGCGCGTGTTCGACACGAAGTTGTGGTGCGTCAGCATGACGCCCTTGGGCCGGCCGGTCGTTCCGCTGGTGTAGATCAGCGCGCAGGTGTCGTCCGGCTTCACGGCGGCCGACGCCTTTTCGATGGCATCCTGGTGTTTGGGCCACAGCTTCCGCCCCGACTGGATGACGTCATCCCACTCCTTTACATACGGAGGATGTTCGGAGCGGAGTTCGCTCATCGTGATGACCTCCTCGAGCTCCGGGCAGTCGTCAAAAATCTGCTCGGCCTTGCGGAGCTGGAGCGAGGTCGATGTGACGAGCACCTTCGAACCCGAGTCTCTGACGATGAACGCCACCTGCGAGGCCGGTAGCGATGTGTAGAGCGACACATTTACCGCACCAAGGAGCTGCGTGGCCAGATCCGTAAACATCCACTCGGGGCGGTTCTCAGAGAGGATGGCCACGCGGTCTCCCGCGCGTACGCCGCGCTCATAAAGATGAGCGGCCAGCGCACGCACCTGCTCGCGGTACTCCTCCCACGAGATCGCCACCCATTCCTTCGTCGACCTGTCCTTATACCGAAGCGCCGGCCGACCTTCGCCGTCGAAGTGATCAACGACGCGATTGAACAATTCGGGGATGGTCTCGAACTCGACGATCGTAGACATGGCACGAAAGGAATATGGACGTTGTCGGGCGTGATGAACGGCTCAGGGGCCGCCAACCATGCGTTTCGAATGTAGACCGGCTACTCCGCAATGGCCACGCGGTCTCCCGCGCGTACGCCGCGCTCATAAAGATGAGCGGCCAGCGCACGCACCTGCTCGCGGTACTCCTCCCACGAGATCGCCACCCATTCCTTCGTCGACCTGTCCTTATACCGAAGCGCCGGCCGACCTTCGCCGTCGAAGTGATCAACGACGCGATTGAACAATTCGGGGATGGTCTCGAACTCGACGATCGTAGACATGGCACGAAAGGAATATGGACGTTGTCGGGCGTGATGAACGGCTCAGGGGCCGCCAACCATGCGTTTCGAATGTAGACCGGCTACTCCGCAATGGCAACGCAGCCGCCGTCCGTCTCATCCCCTAAATGGCAACGAGAACGCGATTTACGACAAACGAGCGGGTCTTGAGACGGCGGCATTGCCGAAACGTGGCTCCCCGCTTGTTACGTCGGCCCCGACGGCGTCGACGATGCGATTGAACCCGTCGGCCTTCAGGCGGTCGACGAGCTCCTGCTTGATACGCTGAATGACGCCCGGGCCTTCGTAAATGAGCGCGGTGTAAACCTGCAGTAAGCTCGCGCCTGCGCGGATCTTACGATACGCGGACTCCCCGTCACGAATGCCTCCTACGCCGATGATGACCATGCTTCCTTCTGTCCGTTCGTACAGATAACGGATGAGCTGATTGGTGCGCTCTTCGACGGGCGGGCCGCTGAGGCCGCCCCGCGCCGATCGCCCGGAGTTCGTCTTCCGGCGTGGTGAGGCCGCTCCGGTCGGACGCCGTGTTGCACGCCACGAATCCGTCGATGCCGAAGTGGCGGCTCAGTTCGACGATGGCCTCGGTGTCACTGTCGAAAACCACACGATCGGTAACCGGCGGCGACAGCTTAACGAGCACAGGGACATCCTTCTTGAGCGCGGCCCGCTCGGAGGAAATCGCGCTGATCAGCTTCTCGAAGCTCTCCGGCTCTTCGAACGTCTTGCCTTCGCGCGTGTTGGGGCACGATACGTTCAGCGTGATGTAGTCGGCCAGCGGGGCGAGGCGCTTGAACGAGGCCACGAAATCAGCGATGGCGTCGTCGCCCATGATCCGGGGATCGTGGGTCTTGGCGATGTTGACGCCGAGCGGGATGCCGTCGCCACGCCGCTTGATTCGAGCAGCGATCCGGCGGGCGCCGTGGTTGTTCAGGCCCATCCGGTTGATGACCGCCTCATCGGCGGGAAGACGGAAGGCTCGCGGCCGTGGATTTCCTCTCGAGCGGCGTGCCGTCACCGAGCCGACTTCCGTATAGCCGCAGCCGATCAATTCCGCCAGTTCGATGACCATCGCGTTCTTGTCGAAGCCGGCGGCAAACCCGATCGGGCTTGTGATGCGGGTGCGCCAGACCCACTGTTCGAGCATCGGATCGTCAAACGCAAAGGCGTTGCGAATGCCCGCCGGGGCAACGCGCTGACCGATGCGTCCGGCTGTGAGCCCGAGGCCGTGTGCGCGCTCAGGATCCATCCGGAAGAGCCACTTCCGGTATTTCTCGTAGGAATTACGACGCTCGTCGTTCGACACCTTCACGAAGCCTGTTTCGGTACAGAGGAATGTCAGATGCTCGAACTTACGGAGCGTCCATCAGGAAAAAAGCCCCGCCCATCACAAGTCCCGGTAAACACACGCCCGGCTCATCAAAAGCCCCGC
>CBFGYX010000214.1:0-3897 GCA_965653075.1 uncultured bacterium | reverse complement strand
TCATGTGCATAACGTGGGCGACGGGCTCGGCAGCAACGTCAAGCTCTCCACCGACGGCGGGCGATCGTGGCACGTGCTCGACCCGATCGGGGCCTATCCGCGTACGTTTGCCGGAGATCATCGCATGGCGGATGAGGGAATTTTCGGCTCGGCAACGGGCGTACGCCGCCATTCGTTCGACCTGCTACCCCATGCCGGAAGCCAGGTACGACTTCGCCTCGGATTCGGTGCGGTGCGCGCGCTCCGGCCATCCGAACAGTGGGTGATCCATGACCTTGGGCTCGAAATCATCGCACCGACGCACGACATCGAAACGCCGCGCGAGTGGCAGCTTCATGCCAACTATCCCAACCCATTCAGCACCACTACCACGATTAGCTGGACCACCGCCGAGCACGCCCATGTCTCGATCGAGTTATATGACGTGCTTGGCCGCCGCGTCGACACCATCGAACGCGCCTCCCTCGCACCCGACACCTACACAGTCGTTTACGACGGCAGTGGTCTCGGCAGCGGCGTATACTTCCTCCGCATGCGCGCCGACGGCGTCGTCCACACGCGGAAAATCGTCGTCGCCCGGTGATGCCGCCGTCAACAAATGCAGAGCGGCCTCCTCACTTCTCAATGACGGGCCGTTGAATTTTGATCACAGAAACAACCTGATATCCGCGTTGGTGTACGCGTAGATTCAGATCATCATTAGAACATTGGACATACGATGGATCACAAAGAGGGCGCATACAAGGTTCGCGACCTGAGCCTTGCCGACAAAGGCCGCCTGCGGATGGAGTGGGCCGAAAGCCGGATGCCCGTGCTGATGAGCCTCCGCGAGAAATACTCCGAGTCGAAGCCGTTCGAAGGGTATCGGATTGCCGGATGCCTGCACGTGACGAAGGAAACGGCGGTGCTGGTTGAGACCTTCGCCGCATGCGGTGCGGATGTCTCCTGGAGCGGCTGCAATCCGCTGAGCACGAACGACGAAGTTGCCGCGGCGCTGGCCGAGGCCGGGATTGAGATCTACGCCTGGTATGGTCAGAACGTCGAGGAGTTTTACTGGAGCATCGACCGAACGATCGACAACCCGCCGCACCTGACGCTCGACGATGGGGCCGACCTCATCTTCCGCGTCCACAGCGCCTTCCCCGAGCTCGCCCAGCAGATTATTGGGGGTAGCGAGGAGACAACGACCGGCGTCCACCGCCTGCGCGCGATGGCTGCCGACGGCAAGCTCCTCTACCCGGTTTACGCCGTCAACGATGCCGAGACCAAGTGGGATTTCGACAACGTCTACGGCACGGGGCAGAGCACGCTCGACGGCATCCTCCGCGCCAGCTCCGTGCTGCTTGCCGGCAAGACGTTCGTCGTAGCGGGCTACGGTCACTGCGGCCGGGGCGTCGCGATGCGCGCCAAAGGGATGGGTGCCAACGTGGTGGTTACGGAGGTCAAGCCGACCGCTGCGCTCAAGGCCACGCTCGACGGCATGCGCGTGATGCCGATGGAGCAAGCCGCCGAAGTGGGCGACATTTTTGTCACCGCGACGGGCATGAAAGACGTCATCCGCGGCGAGCATTTCGTTCGGATGAAGGAAGGCGCCATCGTATGCAACACGGGTCACTACGACGTCGAGCTGAACCTCGCCGAACTGGCCGAGCTCGCGACCGATACGCGTGTTGTGCGTGATGACAACCGCGAATACACGCTCGATAACGGACGCAAGATCTTCGTCCTGGCCGACGGCCGGCTCGTCAACCTTGCGGCGGCCGAAGGCCACCCGTCCGAAGTTATGGACATGAGCTTCGCCAACCAGTTCATGGCGCACCTCTCGCTTGTTGAAGCGCACAAGCGCGGCGAAAAGCTCGAGCGGACGGTTATCGACCTGCCCGAGGAGCTCGACCAGCACATCGCGCAGATCAAGCTCGAAACGATGGGCATCTCGATCGATGCCTTGAGCGACGAGCAGGTGGCCTACGCGTCGGATTATTCCGCCGGCACCTGATCCAGAGCGTTATATCCGAAGGATAAAGAGGTCCTGTCGATTGCGGCAGGGCCTCTTTTTATAGTGCCGGGTCACGCACCGATGGCGACTCTAAGAAACCTCGCCTACATTGGCCGCCATTATCTTCGGCGCTTATAACGGCCGATTTATCGAAACGAAATCCGTAGGGAGGACACGACTCATGTTCTCGAGGAGAGGAGACAAGGCGGTACTGGCCAAGCTTGCCGAGGCGCCCGAGCCGTACCGTGACGATGCGCGGCGTCTGCACGAGATCGTCCGAAACAACGCACCAGGGCTTCAGCCGGTTGTCCGGTGGGGACTCGTGTTCTACACCCGGGACGGGACTGACGTCTGCTACATTAAGCCCGACAAGGAATACCTCGCGTTCGGCTTCAGTGAGGTACTCAATCCGGCGCGCGAAGCAGGTGCAAACATGCACCCGGTCGCCTGGACAATCACCGCTCTCGATGCCGCCACCGAAGAGACAATCAGCGCCCTCGTAAGAAAAGCCGCCGGGTAGGCACTTGATAGGGACGGCTGTCTCCAGCCGTCCGCTGGTCGCCTCGCCGTTCCTGCGGACGCCTCGGCGAGGCGTCCCTACCGGGCGACCTATCAGGTCTCAGGGGTAGTTGGCGTAGCCGCCACCTTTCAAACGTAACGCGTTAGGGGAACGAGTTAGTACCGTCACCAATCGCGTTCTGCAGCATCACTCCCCAACTGGTCATCCCGTGAATTCTCGCGCGGCTTGTAGATACGGTGCTTGCGCCGGTACTCGAGGCTTGCGCCGCCGAAGTTGATCAACAGCCCGATATCGATGCCCGTGGCGGTCAGGTAATTGACGAGTTGAGCTTCATGCTGTTGGGTTAGCCTGCGTACGGCCTTAAGTTCTATGATGAGCCGTTCCTCAAGCGCCAGGTCTGCGAAGAAGTCGCCTACGACGATGCCGTCGTAATGCACCAGCATCGCCCGTTCAGCCTCAAACGCTAAGCCGCTCTTCGCCAGTTCGTACTGCAGCGCGTTGCGGTATACCGTTTCCAGGAATCCCGGCCCGAGGGAGGAGTGGACCTTCATCGCACACCCGATCACGGCGTATGTCAACTCATCCTCTACCATCCGAAATCCCGTTAATCCTGTTCATCCTGTCTCGAATATAGTTTGGACAGGATTACGGGAGGAACAGGATTATTCCCCCCTCCCAGCGTCACGAGCACCGCGGATTTCTCCACGCCTTTCCCGTTCGTGCGTTTGGAACGGCGGGTAAAGACGGCGCACGCCAACCCGTCCTCTACCATCCGAAATCCCGTTAATCCTGTTCATCCTGTCTCGAATATAGATTGGACAGGATTACGGGATGAACAGGATTATCCCTCCTTCCAGCATCGCCAGCGCCTCGGATTCCCCATGCATGTCCCGTTCGTGCGTTTGGAATGGCGGGTAAAGACGGCGCATCCAACCCGCCCTTACCATCCGAAATCCCGTTAATCCTATTCATCCTGTCTCGAATATAGATTGGACAGGATTACGGGAGGAACAGGCATTATCCCTCCTTCCTGCGTCGCCAGCGCCTCGGCATTTCCCCTCTTCTTTCCCGTTCGTGCGTTTGGAACGGCGGGTGAAGATGGCGCATGCCAACCCGTACTTAACATCCGAAATCCCGTTAATCCTGTTCATCCTGTCTCGAATATAGATTGGACAGGATTACGGGAGGAACAGGATTATCCCTCCTTCCAGCGTCGCCAGCGCCTCGGATTCCCCCATGCATGTCCCGTTCGTGCGTTTGGAATGGCGGGTAAAGACGGCGCATGCCAACCCGTCCTTTACCATCCGAAATCCCGTTAATCCTGTGCATCCTGTCTCGAATATAGATTGGACAGGATTACGGGAGGAACAGGATTATCCCT
>CBFGYX010000213.1:0-3902 GCA_965653075.1 uncultured bacterium | reverse complement strand
CGCTGCAGCTCGTGGCTCAGGCCGAGATCATCGGTCACATGGCGCAGACGTTGTCGAACTCCGTTCTTTACAACTATCACCACCTCGGCGATGCCGCCTCTCTGACCGACGGGCTCCCGTACAACCCTGAACTGGGTCCGTACGAAGTGGCTGAGGATGGGAAGTCGAGCGGCGTGAAGGACGACATGTGGGCTTTCACGAGCCGCGATGCGGGCCGTGATCTCCGGGCGGCGACGATGTTCGCGCAGGCGAGCCGCGCGCTGAGAGGCTACAACGACGATCTCGCCGACCGCGCCCTGACGCAGTCGAAGCGACTGCTCGCGGAAGCTACGGAGCTTCTTGCGCAGCAACCCGAGACGGATGACGCAAGAGGCTGGGCGTCGATGGGAGACGTATCGACCAACCTGCAGCTCTACATTTCGACAGGCGAGCAACAGTACAAGGATCGATTTGAGGAGCTGCTCTGGCCGATGCTGGATCGTCAGGTCACCTTTGGGATCCTGACGGCTCTGCACGCCATCCCGCACATGGAGCCCGAGTACAAGGATCGCTTGCGGCCGTATGTGGAGAGCTACAACGAGTATATCCTGAGCCTTGAAGAGGACAACCCGTACGGCGTGCCGATCGGTCTCGGTAACTGGGCCGGCGGCGGTGCGATCGTGAACTTCGGCACGACCGTCGTCTACGCGAACTCCTACTTCCCCGATATCGTCGACGCCGATCACGCGTACAAGGCAACGGGGTGGCTGTATGGGAATCATCCCTACCACAACTACTCGCTGGTGGCCACGGTAGGGGCGACCCGGCCGAAGGAAGTCTTCTACGGAAATAACCGCGCGGATTTCTCCTTCATCCCCGGGAACGTGGCACCGGGCATCCTCTTCAGACAGCCGGACCACTTCGAGAACTACGACGACTGGCCGTTCCTCTGGGGGCAGAACGAAGGTACGATCGGTGGCAACACGGCCTACCTGATCTTCGGGCACGCCTTTAAGGACATGGTCACCAACCGGTAGTTGGGTTTCAGCCGATTTATATGGAAAGAGCCGGGGCTGCAATGCGGCCTCGGCTTTTTCGTATAAAGAGGTTTCGAGAGGACCAGCGTCGAGCACTCGATTTGCGATTACTCGAACACGTAGGCGACGGCTTCGGCCGCCTGCTCGAGCGTCTCGACCGTGAAGGATGCCATCGCGTCGAGCTCTTTCAGCGCGTGGATCAACTCGGGCGACCGGACCAGCAACAGCGGGATACCGGCCGACACGGCAGCACCGGCATCCGCCGCCGTGTTCCACTGCCGGTATTTATCGCCGAAATAAGCGACGACCAAGTCACTCCGGCGCAGCAACACACGCGTACGAAGCGTATTGACCCCGGCGCCGACGAGATCGCGGTATCGACTATCGGGCTGTGTGCCGAGAATGTCCTCGCCCACGTCATCTGATCGGTCATGCGCCTCCTGTGGCCCGACGAAGCGGACGGGAAGCCCGCGCTCGGAAACCAACGTTCGTAGTTTGTCACGCCAATCACTGTGTATTTCCCCAGCCAGGTAGATCGTGATCGAGTCTGCCATCTTTATCCTCCACATTCATCTGTAAACTGTAGATCTGATCGTACGCGTCGAACGAAGGGCGGCTCCAACCGGACCAACACGCCGTCTCGCGAGGCACAGGCTTTCCGTCGTCGTATAAATTTGGTGGGCCGGCTCCCACAAGTGGCAACGACGATACTTCGGACATGTCGATCCACGCCTTCCACCGTCGACTAATTGGAAAGGGATACAGACTTCCGGGCAACCAGATGAACAACGACGTGGCGCGATATCACGATGAACTGTCGGCCGCCGACAGGCCAATATGCAGCCGGCTTTACGGGATGATACACGATGCGCTTCCCGACGCCGAGAACAAGGTCTGGCACGGACACCCTGTGTGGTTTCTTGACGGAAATCCGATCGTCGGCTACAGCAAGCAGAAGCCCGGCATCCGGCTCATGTTCTGGAGCGGGGCCGACTTTGGGGAGGAAGGTCTGGCTGTGGTAGGGAAGAAGTTCAAGGACGCATCCATCTTTTATTCCGACGTAAATGAGATTCAGAAGCCGGATGTCCAGCGATGGTTGCAAAAGGCACGTGAGATCCAGTGGGATTACAAGAACCTCATCCGACGGAAGGGCACGTTGGAGCACTTGAGATAGTCGTCTCGTGAGGTTTGCCAGCGAGATTTATTTTGTGGTGCCCAACAAAAGCCTTTGCATCGGGCGACGATAAGAGATTGCAGATCAGTGGCCGTCAGGACAAAACGTGTGTATGACCATCCATCGGACGCCGACGGCACTCGGATTCTGATTGACCGCCTCTGGCCCCGCGGCCTGTCGAAGAAGGATGCTCAGGTCGATCGCTGGCTCAAGGAAGTCGCGCCGTCTACGGAGCTCCGCAAGTGGTTTGGGCACGACCCGGAGAAGTGGGCGGAATTCAAGAAACGATACCGCGTCGAGCTGGAGGATAATCCGGCGTTGGCGGAGCTCGTCGAGGTTGCTCGCGAGGGCGACATCACGCTCATTTATGCGGCGAAGGACCAGGAGCGCAACCATGCGATCGTGCTCGAGGAGATTCTCGCAGACGGCGCCTGATCCGGCGCAGGCATACGGCGTCACGTACTTCTTGAGTCCATGAGCTCAGGTCGTGCGTGTTCAATGCGCTGCGCGGCCCGCCTGACACCGATTCGGAAAAGCTCGTTCCGGAAACGGAAGGTGCGGGCCTGCCGCCGTAATATGCCGGCCCTCACTCATCGACCGGACGAATGGCTAAGGAGTCACAGAATCAGGAGCGCAGCGGCACGTTCAGTGAGTTCACGCGGCGGGTATGGCTCGTCATCGGTGCGACGGTATCGGTTGTCGTCCTCGTTCTGATCCTGTGGCAGCTCTCGCAGGTCCTTCTGCTACTGTTCGCCGGCACGCTGTTCGCCGTCTTTCTACGTGGTCTCACACGGCCGCTCGCGGCGCGGCTCCCGGTCGGCGAGACAGCCACGCTGATTATCGTCATCCTGTTGCTCTTGCTCGCGCTGACGGGCGCAGGCGTCGTCCTCGCGCCAAGCTTTAGCGAGCAGATCAATTCGCTCGTTGAGGCGCTTCCCCAGGCCGTAAATAGCGGTTTGGACTATCTGGAAGGCACCTCGTGGGGTTCCTGGATCATGGAACGGGCGCCACAGCCCGGTGATGTGGCTGATAACGGCTCCGGAATCGTGTCGAACTTCTTCGGCGTCTTCTCGACGGCGCTCGGCGCGGTGGCTAACATCCTGTTCGTCATCGTCGTCGCGATCTACCTCGCGGCGAATCCGGATGTTTACCGAAACGGCGTCGTGATGCTGGTGCCGCAGCGCCATCGGTCGCGCGCCGCCGAGGTCGTCGACACCACAAGCGATCAGCTCTGGCACTGGCTCAAAGGTCAGTTCCTGATGATGGTAATCGTGGGAGCCCTCACGACGATCGGCCTGTTCATCGCCGGCGTGCCGTTGGCACTTGCGCTTGGCGTCATCGCGGGAGTGTTCGAGTTCGTCCCGATCGTCGGGCCCTTTGCTGCCGCGATACCTGGTGTGCTCATCGCGCTGGCCCACAGTCCGGAGACGGCACTGTACGCGATCATTGTTTACCTCGTCGTGCAGCAGCTTGAGGGCAATGTCATCGCACCTATTGTGATGCGGGAGATGGTGTCACTGCCACCGGCGCTGACGCTCTCCGCCACGATCATCGCCGGCGTGATGTTCGGGCTGCCCGGCGTGCTCTTCGCGACGCCGCTTGCACTCGTCGCCGTGATTATGATCCGGATGATCTACATCAACAGCGTGCTCGGGGACGACGTCCCGCCGGTGCCCGAGTACCACAAGAAAAAACGCCGGAGCTGAGTAGCT
>CBFGYX010000212.1:0-3914 GCA_965653075.1 uncultured bacterium | reverse complement strand
CTCATCGCTAGCGCCCGACGAGACAACGCGCATCTTGACCGATGTCTTCGGCTACGAAGAGACGGGGCGGGAGAATGGGCGGGTCCGCTACCGACCCGTGGATGACGGCAAGCTGCGGGCAGGACAGAACATCGACCTCGTCGAATCGCCCGTGCGCGGTTTGCAGGGCGCGGGCACCATCCACCACGTCGCCTTCCGCGTGAAGGACGACGATGAGCAGCTTTACTGGCGGGAGCGCGTGGCCGAAGCGGGCCTTCGAGTGACGGATGTGCAGGAGCGCAACTACTTCCGCTCGATCTACTTCCGCGAGCCCGGCGGCATCCTGTTCGAAATCGCCACGGACGTACCGGGCTTCACAGCAGATGAACCTGCAGAATCGCTTGGCTCCGAGCTCAAGCTCCCCGAATGGTACGAGCCGCGAAGAGCCGAGCTGGAAACGCGCCTGCCGGAGATCCGCGTGCCCAAGGTATCCTGAGCGCGCGGCACGGCCTGATCGCCCGCCACGAACAACAAACGCTAAAAACGATCGATGCGGATGACCAGGAAGAAATGGACCGACCTCGATAACCGCGAGCGTGGTGCCGTCATCGGACTGGGCGCAGCGCAACTGCTTCTGATCGGCGCCGCCCTGCGGGATCTCCGCCGCCGCCCTGCCGCCGAAATCCGCGGCAGCAAACGCCTCTGGACGCCCGTCGTCTTCCTCAACTTCGTGGGGCCGATCGCCTACTTCCTTTTCGGACGCAAACGCTGATCGCCACCTGTTGTGTTTTGTGGGATGAACCGGGCTCGGCCCCGCCACAGTTCACCGCCCTGCGCCGGGACGGCGAAGGCGCCTGCTTTGAACCATGCTTCTTGTGTCGATCTCTTCGGACGCAGGGATTGACGGCAGCCGCCCTCTCCATTTCCACGCTTTCGGCGGTTCTTAACGAGACCGAGCGGGTGCGGGAGGCCGCGCGCTAACGGGTGCTCGCGTCAATAGAAACTGTGCGAAACGTTCCGAACACCCCGGCGTGTGGATTGTCGATCATCACCTCAAAGTGAGATGACGCCGTCAACGCGGCCGACTTCCTTGTAGACGCGGACGACCGCTTCGGACGAGTCCATCTTCATGCGTGCCGTGAGACTCATGTAGTTGCCTTTGCTGGATTCGCGGACGCGCACCGGATGCCCTTCAAAGACGGCCTTGACGTCCTCGAGCCCTTCGGTAGGCACGATGAACTTGAAGGTGTAAATCGCCGGCCACTCGTTCTGATCATCGAGCAGCGAACGAAAACGGCTCCACCAGTCGCCGTTCATTGAGGAAAGTGGTTGCATAGCGATACTGATTTAAAGCAATCCTGTTAAGCAATCGGTGAGGCGGATGGTCGCACCTCTTTCGGCCCTCCTGTCATCACTGATACGCAACCCGCGATCCGAGCCAACGCTCCACTTCTTCGACGCTCATCCCTTTGCGCCGGGCATAATCCTCCACCTGATCGCGGTCGAACGTCCCGGCGTCATAGTACGAGGCGTCCGGATGCGCCAGATAAATCCCCGACACCGATGCTGCAGGGTACATCGCCAGCGATTCGGTAAGGCGGATGCCAGTGTTTTGCTCAACATCGAGAAGCTGCCAAATCGTGCGCTTCTCGGTATGATCGGGACAGGCGGGATAGCCCGGCGCCGGCCGGATACCCCGGTATCGCTCGCGGATGAGCGAATCATTGTCAAGCTCCTCATCCGGCGCATATCCCCACAAATCTTTGCGCACGACTTCGTGCAGGTACTCCGCAAATGCCTCCGCGAGGCGGTCGGCCACGGCCTTCGCCATGATCGAGCTGTAATCGTCATGGTCCGCCTGAAAACGTGCCACGAGCGCGTCGAGTCCATCGCCCGATGTTACCGCGAAGGCGCCACAGTGATCGCGCAGACCTGACTCGAGCGGTGCCACGTAATCAGCCAGCGCCCGGTTGGGACGGCCCGGCGTCTTCTGAGTCTGTTGACGTAACGTGTGGAATGTGGCCGCCGGTGTGTCCGAGCCGTTCGTGTACAGCAAAATATCGTCGCCCTGGCTGTTGGCCGGCCACAATCCGACGACGCCGTGTGCGCGGAGCAAGCCGTCGCGCTCAATCTCATCGAGCATTCGCTGGGCATCGTCGAACACACGCCGAGCTTCGGGCCCGACGCCCTCGCGCTCGAAAATGTCGGGATAGCGCCCTTTCAGCTCCCAGGTGATGAAGAAGGGCGTCCAGTCGATGTACTTGCGGAGTGTTGATATCGGGACGTCACGAAATACGTGCACGCCCGGCTTGTTGACGGGCTCGAGCGGGATGTCCTTCCAGTCGCACGTATAGCGGTTAGTGCGCGCATCCTCGAGGCTGAGGTAGGTCTTCGTCTGACCACGCGAGGCGTGGCGCTCACGCACCGTTTCGTACTCTTCGACCACGCCCCGCAGGAAATCATCTCTGCGAGGCGACAGCAGATTGCTCACCACCGACACACTTCTCGAAGCATCCAACACGTGTACCACGCCGTTATCGTACTGCGGCGCGATCTTGACGGCGGTGTGCAGTTGCGACGTCGTGGCTCCGCCGATGAGCAGCGGCAGGTTCATGTCGAGGCGTTTCATCTCCGACGCCACGTGTACCATCTCGTCGAGCGAGGGCGTGATGAGACCGCTGAGTCCGACGACGTCGACTTCACGTTCGACGGCTTCCTTGAGGATCTTCTCCGCCGGAACCATCACCCCGAGGTCGATCACATCGTAGTTGTTGCAGCCAAGCACGACGCCGACGATGTTCTTGCCGATGTCGTGCACATCGCCTTTGACCGTTGCCAGCAGCACGCGTCCGCGCGGGCCCGTATCGGCGCGTAACGCCTTCTCTTCTTCGATGAACGGAATCAGATAGGCGACCGCCTTCTTCATCACGCGGGCGCTCTTGACGACCTGCGGAAGAAACATCTTGCCGCTGCCGAAGAGATCGCCGACCACGTTCATCCCATCCATCAACGGGCCCTCGATAACATCGAGTGCGTATTTCAACTGTTGCCGTGCCTCCTCGGCATCTTCTTCCACGAAGTCGACAATGCCGCGGACGAGTGCGTGTCTCAGCCGCTCCTCCACTGTCTCCGACCGCCAGGCCAGTTCCGCCGCGGCTTCCTCCTCATTCTTGCCGACGTATGAATCGGCCAGCTCAACCAGCCGCTCGGTGGCATCGGGCCTGCGGTCGAAGAGAACGTCCTCAACATGCTCGAGGAGTACCGGCTCGATTTCATCGTAGACTTCGATCTGGCCGGCATTCACGATGCCCATGTCCATACCGGCCTCGATGGCTCGGTATAGAAACGCCGAGTGCATGGCCTCGCGGACGCGTTCGTTCCCCCGAAACGAGAACGACAGGTTAGAGACGCCGCCTGAAACACGCGCGCCCGGCAGGTTCTGCTTGATCCAGCGGGTGGCTTCGATGAAGTCGATTGCGTAGCGGTTGTGCTCGGCTATCCCCGTGGCAATCGCGAAGATGTTTGGGTCGAAGATGATGTCTTCGGGGGGAAAGCCGACGTCCTTCGTCAGCAAGTCGTACGCGCGGCGGCAGATCACCTTGCGCCGTTCCAGTGTATCGGCCTGCCCTTCTTCGTCAAACGCCATCACGATGACGGCGGCACCATAGCGGCGCACCTTGCGCGCGTGATCGAGGAACTCCTCCTCCCCTTCCTTGAGTGAAATCGAATTCACGACCCCCTTGCCCTGAACGCACTTGAGTCCGGCTTCGATGACTTCCCACTTCGACGAGTCGATGACGATCGGCACGCGTGAGACATCCGGCTCGGACGCGATCATCCGCAGGAAATGCGTCATCGCCTCCTTGCTGTCGAGCATCCCTTCGTCCATGTTGACGTCGATCAGCTGCGCGCCGTTTTCAACCTGCTGCCGCGCT
>CBFGYX010000211.1:0-3918 GCA_965653075.1 uncultured bacterium | reverse complement strand
ACGCATCGAGAAGGCGCGGGAAGAAGGCAACGTCTTCAAGTCGCAGGACATGACGGCGATCACGATGCTGATGACCGGTAGCATTGCGCTCATCCTGGGCACCCCCTTCGCCTTCAAGGCGCTGCACGGCCTCTTTACGTACCTCTTTACGTCGGTCACCTTCAACCTCAGGATCGACACGGCGACGCCCATCCTGCGCGAAGTTGCGCTGCGTGCCTCGCTCATTCTGCTGCCTTATCTCGGGCTGTTGTTCGTCGCCGGCATCGCGGTGAATGTTGCCCAGAGCGGCTGGAACGTGACGTTGAAGCCGCTGCAGCCGAAGCCCGACCGGATCAGTCCGCTCAAGGGCCTCAAGAAGATTTTCTCGGCTCAGGGGATGTTCAATTTTCTGAAGTCGGTGCTGAAGATCGCCATTGTGGGCCCGATCGCGTACATCACGATCAAGAATGCGGTGCCGGAGATCATGATGCTTCCGTCGCGTGCGCTGCCGGATGTGACGACCACCGCACTCAAGCTCATCCTGCTCCTCCTGGGCAAGCTGATCGGAATCTTGCTGTTGCTCTCGGCGGCTGATTTCGCTTTTGAGAAGTGGCGCTACAAGCGCGACTTGAAGATGAGTCAGAAAGAACTAAAGGACGAGCACAAGGAATCGGAGGGTGACCCGCAGATGCGCGGTAAGCGGAGGCAGCTTGCCCGCGAGATGTCTCAGCGGCCGCGCCTGGATCACGCGGTGCTGGCGGCCGATGTGGTGGTGACCAACCCGACGCACTATGCCATCGCACTGAAGTACGATCCCACGTCGCTCGGGGCGCCCAAGGTTCTCGTCAAAGGTATCCGCAAACGGGCGCTTCGCATCAAGGAGCTGGCGAAGGAGCACGACATCCCGACGGTAGAGGACCGGCCTTTGGCCCGCGCTTTGTATAAGAGCGTCGGCGAAGATCAGGAGATCCCCGAGGAGCTGTATTCAGCCGTGGCGGCAATTCTGGCCGAAGTGTACCGGAAAAATGGCCGCTACAATTAAATGGATGCCCTTGATGCTTCATCGAGCACCGAGCCGCATGAGATCCGCGTAAAGGTCTTTCACAATCACTCTCTGACCCGTTCACCCGTTGCCTGAATCGTCGAATCAACCGGCCTTGGCGCCGACCAGCTTCCGTCTGATCAACAGCGAAGTGCTGCTGGCCTCGGGAGTTGTCGTGATCTTGCTGGTGATGGTGGTGCCGCTGCCCACCTTCATGCTCGACATGCTGCTCACGCTGAACATCGCCGTGAGTCTTGCCGTGCTGTTGACGGCGTTCTACGCGGTGCGGCCACTCGAATTCGGCATCTTCCCCGGCCTGCTGCTCGTCACCACGCTCTTCCGGCTCTCGTTGAACGTGGCTTCAACGAGGCTCATCCTGACGAATGCAGACGCAGGTTCGCTCATTAGTGCATTCGGGCAGTTTGTGGTAGCGGGCAACTACGTGGTCGGTGGGATCATCTTCCTCGTCCTCGTCCTCATCAACTTTATCGTCATCACGAAGGGATCGGGGCGTATCGCGGAGGTCGCCGCCAGGTTTACGCTCGACGCCCTGCCGGGCAAGCAGATGGCGATCGATGCCGACCTGAACGCCGGTCTCGTCGATGAAGCCGAGGCCCGGCGTCGGCGTACCGAGGTGGGGCGCGAAGCCGACTTTTACGGCGCCATGGACGGCGCGAGCAAGTTCGTACGCGGCGATGCCATCGCGGGCCTGGTCATCACGGCCATCAATATTATCGGCGGACTCATCGTCGGTGTGATCCAGCACAGCATGACGTTCGGCGGCGCAGCTGCCACGTTTACGCTGCTGTCGATCGGCGACGGCCTCGTGTCGCAGATCCCGGCCCTTCTCATTTCGACGGCTGCCGGTATTATCGTCTCCCGGGCGGGCGGTGATGAGAATATTGCCACCGATGTCAAGAAGCAGTTTCTGAGCAAGCCGCATCCGATTCTTATCACGGGTGCGTTCCTCGTCATCCTGGGAATCATACCTGGCCTGCCGCTGGTGCCGTTCTGGCTGCTGGCCGGCGGCACCCTGATGCTCGGCCGCAATCGCATCCGTGTCATCAAGTCGGAGGAGCGGGCGCTGCTCGAGGCAAAAGCTTCAGCGGAGCAGGAAGAGCCTGCCGAGGAGACGCCTGCCGACCTCCTGCTTGTCGATCCGCTCGAACTTGAAATCGGCTACGCGCTGATTTCCATCGTCGACCCCGGGCAACAGGGCGACCTTCTCGAGCGCGTCAAGATGCTACGACAACAGTTGGCGCTCGAGCTCGGGATCGTGATTCCACCCGTGCGTATCCGCGACAATGTGGGGCTGGGCGCAAACCAGTACGTCATCAAGCTGCGCGGCAACCCTATTGCTGACGGCGAGGTGATGCCGGGCTACTACCTGGCGCTGCTGCCGGATGAGATGGACGAGCTGCCGCCGGGCATCCGGGTGAAGGATCCCACCTTCGACCTGCCCGACCTGTGGGTGGCCGAGCGCAACCTGCCCGAGGCAGAGCGGCTCGGCCTCACCGTTGTCGAGGCGCCGGCCGTCATCACGACCCACCTGCTCGAGGAACTGCGCAAGTCGGCACACCGCCTGCTCGACCGCCAGGAGGTCAAGAAGCTGACCGACAAGCTGAAGGAGACGGCCCCGGCGCTCGTCGACGAGCTCATCCCCAACCTGATGACGCTCGGCTCGATCCAGAAGGTGCTCAAGCGACTCCTACGCGAGCGCATCCCGATCCGCGACCTGGTGACCATCCTCGAGGCACTCGCCGACCATGCACCGGTCACCAAGAATGTCGACGTGCTCACCGAGTACACGCGCGCCGCGCTGTCCGCGACCATCACCAGGCAGTTCGCCGGTGAAGACGATTCGGTCCACGCGCTCGTCCTCGACCCCATGCTGGAACAACACTTGCTTGAACGTGCAGAGTCGGGCGAGATGAATCCGACAACGCTCGGGCTGTCGCCGGATCGTGCCGAGAAGCTGGTCACCGAAGTGGCTAAACATTCGAAGCGCATGATCGGCAACGGCCGCCCCGCGGTGCTGCTCACCTCGCCCGTCCTCAGACCGACGCTATTCAACTTCCTCTCTCCGATGGTCACAGACCTTGCCGTGCTCTCGTACAACGACCTCTTGCCCGATGTACGGGTCGATGTCGTCGATCAGATCAAGATCAAGTAAGAGCGGCAAGTCTAAACGCTTGAAAAGATGACCGTTAAGACACTTACAGCATCCACGATTTCAGAGGCGCTGGCCGATGCCCGCCGTCAGTTCGGCGACGATGTCGTGCTGCTGGAATCGCATCCTCCCTCCGCCGACCGGCCGGCAAGGATCATGATCATGGCCGAGCCTGCCGCCACGATGTCGGCCGACGGACGCTCCATCAGCCGCGTCATCGAGCGCGTGAAGTCACCTGAAATGGCTGCCGCCGAGGCGTCGTCTCGCGGATCGCTTCTCGATCTCGTCGTGGAAGATGATGCCGAGGATGAGGACGCATTTTCCCTCAACATACCATCGTACAACCCGTCGCGTGGCCGGGCGCGGGGTCGGCTCTTCCCCGCCGACGGCGCGGCGCTACGCTCGAATGAGGAAGCCCGGCCAGAGGAGGTCACGCGCGTACTCGAGCAGCTTCTCGAAACACGCTTCGGTACGCTGCACGAACGGCTCGCGGGGCTTGAGAAGAAGGTCGAGGGAATGCCCGCATCGGCAGGCAAGTGGCTGCGTCATCCGCTGTTCAACCGGTTACTCGACCGGGGTGTACGGGCCGAGCTCGTGACCGAGCTCTTCTTCGACGCCACCTCCGGCGTCGACCTCGACGACGAAGGCCTGTTCTGGGCGCTCGCGCGATCGCTTCGCGATCGGCTCCAGGCATGCTCACCCGTCAGACCCTACGGCTCCCAGCTCT
>CBFGYX010000210.1:0-3931 GCA_965653075.1 uncultured bacterium | reverse complement strand
GTGTGGATGGCGCGCCCATGCCGGCACTCGTGCTCGATGCTGTCTACCGCGCTCAGTTGTTGGAAGGGAGCATCCTGGCCGAGGCGGATTCGCGCAGCGTTCTCGATGCCACCGTCTCGCTTCCCATTGATCTCTCGTTTGCCGGCGACACGGGGCGCCTGCTGGAGGCGCCGATCGAAGTCGACGTCACGGCCAATCGTTTGCCACTCGACGCCGTCTCGGCATTCGTGGATGCGGCGGAAATCGACGACGGATGGGCATCGGCCGAGTTTACCATTCGAGGTACGCCTCAGGCCCCGGAGGTCTCCGGCACGCTGCTCTCGAGCGTGCAAACGATCGGCATCGCACCGCTGGGGCTCGAAATCACCGATCTGCGTACGTCGACCCGGCTTGAGGACCGCCGGCTGGTTATCGAGGAGATGCGGGCGTTCAGCAACGGACCGATCAACATATCCGGCCATGTTGATTTAAGTGATCTGAGGATGCCGGTGTTCGAACTTGCCGTGACGGCGGAAGACGCCGGCGTGATCAACACCGAAGACGCGACGCTGCGGGCCGATGCCGACCTGCAGATCACGGGGCCGATGGACGCGGTACGTGTGGAAGGGGAAGTCCGTACCCGCCGCGGTGTCATCTATATTCCCGAGCTGGCGGAGTTTGGGGGAGGCGAGGTCGTCAACCTCGACGACCCCGTTGTGAGCGACCGGCTCGATCCGTCGCTCGACGCCCGCCGTGCCGTGCTCACCGAACAAGCCACGCTCGTCGAGAACCTCGAAGTCGATATCGACGTGATCATCGACCGCGATGTATGGCTCCGTTCAACGGAAGCTAACGTCGAGATTTACACCCCGCCCGACGTCGGCCCGCTACATGTCTGGATGCGGGGGATGGCCGATGAGATCCGGCTGAACGGTACCGTCAACACCGACCGCGGCCGATACGAGTTCATGAGTCGGCGCTTCGATTTGACCCGCGGCTCGGTAACGTTCCAGGGCGGCGATGAGATCAATCCGATCCTGCAGGTAGCGGCCGAGCACGAAATTCAACTTCCGGGCGAAGCGGCCTTCGCCATCCGGATCACACTTGGTGGCACCGTGCAGGATCTCGAGATTGCGCTCGATAGCGACGCCCAGCCGCCGATATCGCAAACCGATCTGCTGTCGTTTCTGGCATTCGGCCGAGATGCGAGCACGCTGACGGCACCGCAGGCGTCGTCGCTCTCGGGCCAGGGCTCTGGAAGCGGGGCACTCGTCGGTAACGTCGCCGCGATGGCCACGCAACAGCTCGCCGCCGTCGCCCTGGGCGCGCTCGTCTCCGACTTCGAGCAGGATGCGGCGCGTTCGCTGGGCCTCGATGTGCTGCGGATCACACCGGCCGATCTTCCCGCCGACATCTTCACCGGCAGTTATATCGATGTGCTTCGCGGCACCCGTATCGAAGCGGGCAGCTATGTCATCCCCGACATTTTCGTTTCGGCGGAATTCAGGCCGACGTTCGTCCAGCCCGGCCTCCGATTCGAGTACCGCTTCGGCCCCGGCTACCAGGCCACGACAACCTGGCGCGCCCGCTACCTGCCGAACGCACCGACGCTGATCAGCCGAGAACCAGAGACGGCAGGCGTGCTCGGCGTCTTTCTCTCCCGCGAGTGGCGATTCTGACGGATTAAGCGATCGCACGGTATCTTCCCCGATCAAACACCTCGGCGTGACGTTCCGTCCCGCGGCATCGCCTACGCCGGCATCCATCATCACCATCCGTCTCACGCACGTCAGCATCGATGCGCGTCTCAATCATCATTGTCACCTGGAACGCGCTGCCTCTGCTAAAGAAGTGCCTGCCGTCAGTCGCTGCGAGCGACTATCCCGACGTCGAGATCATCCTCGCGGATAATGCGTCGACGGATGGCTCGGCCGATTGGGTGGAGAAGACGTTTCCCGATGTTCGCGTGGTGCGGCATCCTGAGAACTGGGCGTTCTGCCGCGGGAATAATGCCGCCGTGCCTCATGCAACCGGCGACATCCTGATCTTTCTGAATAACGACGTTGAGGTACCGCCGGGCTGGCTGCAACCGCTCGTTCGTGCGTTCGAGGATCCGGAGGTCGCCGCCGTACAACCGAAGCTGCTTCAGTACAATGACCGCAGCCGGTTCGAGTATGCGGGTGCGTCGGGCGGGTTTATCGACTGGCTCGGATATCCGTTTACGAGAGGTCGGGTTTTCTTCGACGTCGAAGTCGATTCTGGCCAGTACAACGACGCGCGCGACATCTTCTGGGCAACGGGTGCTGCAATGGCCGTCAGGAGATCGGCGTGGGATGAGTCCGGCGGATTCGATGAGCAGTTCTTCATGCATATGGAGGAGATCGATCTGTCCTGGCGACTGCAACGGATGGGATACCGGATACGCGTAGTGCCGGACAGCATCGTCTATCATATCGGCGGCGGATCGCTGCCACAGGGCAATCCGCGGAAGACGTACTACAATTTTCGGAACAGCCTGCTGACGCTTTACAAAAACCTCCCTCCTCGCGACTGGCGCCGAACTTTCCCGATTCGCGCAGCTCTTGACGCCGCTGCAATCCTGCGATCCCTCATCTCAGCCGGCCCCCGCGACGCATTTGCAATCTTCCGCGCATATGCAGACGCCCACCGGATGAAGTCGGCATACGTGAACGAACGGCCGTTGGAGGGCATCCCCCTTCCTTACCGCCGGAGCATCGTCATCGATTACTTCCTTCGGAAGCGGAAGACGTTTCAATCGCTTCCTGAGGATGCCTTCGTAACACCGCCACGCCCGGCTCGAGAGGACCGACGGAAGACCGCCAGCGACACACCCAGCAGCACGAATCCCATCCCTACCATAGCCGGCCAGAAGGGGACTTCACCGAACAGGAAGTAGGCGGCAATCGACGCCAGGACAGGCTCGGCCAGCGTCAACAATCCGATGAGCGCGGGGTGGAAGTAGCGGACGGCATAGTTGAACGAGCCGTGGCCAACGATCTGCGGGAAGACGGCCATGAGAAAGCAGAGGAAGTAGAATTCCGCCGGATACCCAAAGAGCGGCACGCCCCTGATCAGCGCAATCACCATGACGCTTAAGGCGGCTGTCGCGTACAGGGGAAACATGTACGACAGCCACGACATCGAGCGGCGCACCACGCGCCCGATCAACAGGTAGATACTTACGAACAGCGCCGCCGAAAGCGCGAGTGCATTGCCAAAGGTGGCGTTCGATGCCTCGCCGGCCTCCGTTCCCGACGAATCGCCAATGGCAATCAGCGTCGAGCCGATGACGGAGATCCCGATCGCGATGACGACCCGGCGCGGTAACCGCTCACCGAGGATCAGAAAGCCGAGTATCGCGAGAAAGATGGGGCTCGTCGTGGCGAGGACGGTCGAGCTCGCTACCGATGTATGGAAGAGCGATTCGATCCAGAAGGCGAAATGCAGGCCGAGCGCGACGCCCGACGTCAGCACCAGTAACCGCTCGCGAACGGTAAAACGGCGAACCTCAGCGGCAGCTTTCGGAATTGCGATCGGCAGTAGCAGCGCCGACGCAATGATCAGGCGCCACGCCGCGATTGCGATCCCCGACCCGGCCGGCGCTGCAAACCGGGTCAGGATCGCACTTGACGAGATGCTGAGGACGCCCAGCAGGAGAATCCAGTAAATGAAGCGCGGGCGCGCCACAGGCCGGACTTCAAGCGGGCGCGTCATCTACCGCAGTCGATCCATCGACCGCACCAGCGCTATATCCGCAGCCACACCTCGACGTGCGAGGAAGAGCATCACGTAACCGAGGATCGGCAGGAAGAGTGACACGACCTTCTCGGCATCGGTGGCACCACCACGCTGGAAGTGTAAATCCCCGGCGAAGTATAATCCGCCGAAGAACACAATCAGGTAGGCCACGGCCACGAGCTGCACTCCGTTA
>CBFGYX010000209.1:0-3936 GCA_965653075.1 uncultured bacterium | reverse complement strand
AACCGGGCTCCTCCTTCCCCGCGCATACCACTCACCGGCCGGGACAAACCCAGCCCCGCCCCGCCCTGAACGCTCTTGCCGCCACCGCGGGACGCATGGAGATCAACGTCACGGGCGTACACACCGCCGCCGCATCATGGCTCCACGTCATGGCGCTATGTCCGACGGAGATTCCACCGGCATCGCGCCGATGTCGTATCCCAGCGGGATCTCCGGCCCGAGCGGCAGCCCGAATGCGATCCAGAGCACAAGCGTCAGCGTGCTGAAGAGGCCGAACAGGATCGAGTACGGCAGCATCACCGAGATCAGCGTGCCGATGCCCATCTCGCGCACGTACTTCTGCGCGAACACAATGACGAGGGGGAAATACGGCAACAACGGCGTGATGATGTTGGTGAACGAATCCCCCACCCGGTACGCTGCCTGCGTCAGCTCCGGCGAGAACCCCAGCAACATCAACATCGGAACGAATATCGGCGCCAGCACCGCCCACTTGGCCGACGCGCTCCCCACGAACAGGTTGACGAACCCCGTCACGATCACAAACCCGATGACCAGCGGCAGGCCCGTAAAGCCTATCGCCTGCAACCCACTTGCACCGCTGATCGCCACGATGCTCCCGAGGTTCGACCAGTTGAAGAGCGCAATGAAATGCGCCGCCGCAAACGCCAGCACGATGTAGAGCCCCATGTCTGACATCGACTCGGCTGTCATTCTCACGACTTGCTTATCGCTCTGGATCTGCTTCGTCACGATGCCATACACAAGTCCAGGGATAAAGAAGAAGAACAGCATCAGCGCCACGATGCTCGAATAGAACGGCCCCAGACCGCCGTCGGCCGCCCGCAAAGGCGCGCCCGACGGAATGACGAGGAGCGACGCCAACCCTATCGTCAGCAATAAAGCGAGTCCGGCCCAGAGGAGTCCCTTCCGCTCGAGTCTGGTCAGCCTGTGCCCGTCACCCGTCTCCAGGTCAAGACCCTCATCCGGTTCATACGCGCCCAGGCGCGGCTCGAGGATCCGGTCCGTCACGAACACCCCAACCGCTACGTAAACCGGCACAAGCGCGATCATCAAATAGTAGTTGGCCGTAGCCGGCACTATATATGTCGGATCCAGAATCTGCGCAGCAGGCTCAGTAAAACTTGCCAGGAGCGGATCGAGCGACGTCAATAGGAGGTTCGCTGAGAATCCACCCGAAACCCCTGCAAACGCCGCGGCAAGGCCGGCCAGCGGGTGCCGCCCCGCCCCGTGGAATAGCACGGCGCCGAGTGGAATCACCACCACGTAGCCCGCATCCACGGCCAGGCTGGACATCAGTCCGGCGAGCACAACGGCAGCCGACAAGAGGAACGGCGGAACGTTGCTCACCGAGGCTCGCAGCGCAGCAGCGATGAAACCCGTCTTGTCGGCGACGCCGATACCCAGCATCACCAGCAGCACCATGCCCAACGGCGGGAAATATGCGAACGTCTGCGGCATCTCGACGAACAACCGCTGGATGTTATCGCTCGAGAACAAACTCACCGCGTCGATCGATTCGCCGGTGCCCGGATGAACGGCCGACAAACCAAGAGCCGACGCCAGCAGCGACACCAGCATGACGACGGCGATCAGGATAAGGAAGAGCGTGACAGGGTCGGGAAGCTTGTTTCCTCCTCGTTCAACGACGTCAAGAAACCGGTTGAAGAACGAACGGCGGGCAGGAGATTCGGCCATCAGGTCGGGTCTGTGTGATGAGATAGAGGCCTACAAGATTGCAACTACGAAGCGCAATTGCACATCGAAACCGCGTCGACCGTTGCGTCCGTGCGGAATGCCGTCCATGATCGCGTTCGACTCGCACATCTAGCAGCCTGTTGAAATAAACATGCCGTACAGGCGGCAGAAATATTTTGCAGATCAAGGCGTCCGACGAACCGCGAATGAGGCGTGCAATCGTACGTCGCAGTGAGCGGTGAGGAAGGACAACGTCGAGATGCGGAATATTTCAACGGCCTGTTAAGACTTGCCACAAACAGTTGATCATAACGGCGGACGCCGGGCTTCCGTCATAACAAATATTCAGTACATCAAACTCTGATCGTCAGCATGAAAATCGCCGTCATAGGAACTGGTTACGTAGGTCTCGTCACGGGCACGTGTTTCGCCGAGATGGGCAATGACGTCGTCTGCGTTGATATCGACGAAAAGAAGGTCGAGAAGCTGCGCGGTGGCACCGTCACGATTTATGAGCCCGGGCTGGAGGTCTTCTTCGAGCGTAACCTTCGCGAGGAGCGGCTGACGTTCACTACCGACCTCGAGGAAGGTCTCGACGGAGCCGAAGTGGTGTTTCTCGCTCTTCCGACGCCACCGGGAGCTGACGGCTCGGCCGATCTGTCGTTCGTGATGGGCGTCGCGAAGTCGATCGCTGAAATTCAGAAGGCGAAGCCGTCACGTTCGTACAAGGTCATCGTCAACAAGAGCACGGTGCCGGTTGGCACGGCCGACAAGGTACGCGAGGTGATGACCGGCGAAGGGCTCGAATCAGGCAAGGATTTCGACGTTGTATCCAACCCGGAATTCCTGCGCGAAGGAGCCGCCGTCGAGGACTTCATGAAGCCGGAGCGCGTCGTCATCGGAACGTCGAGCGAGAAGGCCGCCGAGATCATGACGCTGCTCTACGAGCCATTCGTTCGCCAGGGCAATCCGATTGTGGTGATGGACGAGCGCTCGTCTGAAATGACGAAGTACGCGGCGAATGCCTTCCTCGCGACCAAGATCACTTTCATGAATGAGGTGGCAAACCTGTGCGAGCGTGTGGGTGCCAACGTCGACAAGATCCGAATCGGCGTCGGGCTCGACAGCCGCATCGGCAAGCAGTTTCTGTATCCGGGCATCGGCTTCGGTGGAAGCTGCTTCCCGAAGGATGTTCAAGCGCTCGACCGGACCTCCGACGAGTACGGCTACCGTTTTGAAATCCTGAAGTCAGTGCTTGATGTCAACGACCGCCAGCGCCGCAAGCTGATCGACGTCGTCAAGGAATATTATGGTGGGGATGTCGCGGGCAGGCACTTCGCCGTGTGGGGGCTGTCATTCAAGCCTAATACAGACGACGTCCGCGAGGCCCCGTCTCACATCATCATCGAGGGTCTCGTCGAAGCGGGAGCCACGATCTCCGCATACGATCCGGAAGCCATCGAGACGACGCGTGCCGTGCTGGGCGACATCGCCGAATACTCCACGGATGACTACGGCATTCTCGAAGGAGCGGATGCGCTGATCATCTGCACGGAATGGAATGAGTTCCGCCGTCCGAACTTCGACCGCATCAAATCGGCCTTGAAGGAGCCCGTCATCTTCGACGGCCGCAACCTGTACGATCCGCAACGTGTAGCGGAGGCCGGATTCCACTACTTCAGTATCGGGCGTCCGACCTTTGATGCGGTTCGGGACGAGCTTACCGTCAACGGGCGCGATCATTGATTAACACCCGCCGTCGGTACTGTTACCGGCGGCGGTTTTTATACCCGGCTTCCATCTTCTCATCGCACATGTCTCAAAACGCCGCTTCACGTCCGCCACGCACCCTCATCACCGGCGGTGCCGGCTTCCTCGGATCTCATCTCTGCGATCGATTTATCGCCGAAGGCCATGATGTGATCTGCATGGACAACTTCATCACGGGGACGCCGGAGAACGTGGCGCATCTGATGGGTCATGAGCGCTTCCATCTGATCGAGCACGACGTGACAAACTTCGTGTACGTGGAAGGTGAACTCGATTACGTTTTGCACTTCGCGAGCCCGGCATCGCCGATCGACTATCTGAAGTACCCGATTCAGACGCTCAAAGTCGGTGCGCTCGGGACGCACAAAACGCTCGGCCTGGCAAAAACGAAAGGAGCGCGTTTTCTGCTGGCGTCAACCAGCGAGGTCTACGGCGACCCGCTGATCC
>CBFGYX010000208.1:0-3960 GCA_965653075.1 uncultured bacterium | reverse complement strand
AATATCCGGGCTGCATTGAGGATTCGTTGCTGCCCTTGGGTTCTTTTGGACAGGATTACCGGGATTGACAGGATGGTGAATTGCCGCCCAGACCGACTATCATGTTTAAGGGTCACGTCGAGGCGTTCATGCATCACGCTGAGGCGTTCATGGGGCGCGTCGAAGGGGTGCACAAAAAAAGGCCCGGCGCCGCTTATAGACGACGCCGGGCCTTATTATGCCTGCATGATTCAGGAGAGACTATCGCACCTCAAGCTGTAGCGGCATCCGGGCCTGCACACCGGTTGCCTCGCGCAGCATCGACCGGGCGCCGCTCAACGTCGCCATGATCTCGCGCTGCTGGCGGGATGTTGTCAGATAGGAGAGGGCGGTCTGCGCCTCGACGGCAAAGCCCTCGCTGAGCATCTCGATGACCGTCTTGGGCCGCGGGAGAACGCGAAGCGAGTACGTCCCGGCCTCGAGCTCGGCACGTTCGGCCGCACGTTCGATCGCCTGGCCGATGTTGCCGACCCCATCGATGAGCCCGAGCTCGGCGGCATCGCGTCCCGACCAGATGCGGCCCTGCGCCAGCTCACCGACGCGACCGACATCCATATTGCGAGACGTCGCGACCAGATTCAGGAACGCGCTGTACGTGGTGTCGATGAACGCCTGCATCACCTCTTCCTCCTGCGGATTCAGGCTACGCATGCCCGACATGAAGTCCGCATAGGGGCTCGTCCGTACGACGTCGTACGTCACGCCGAGCTTGTTTTCGAGGAAACCGCTGATGTCGAACAGCATCCCGATGACGCCGATCGACCCGGTGATGGTGGTCGGCGTGGCGAAAATCTCATCGCCCGCCATCGCGATCCAGTAGCCGCCCGACGCCGCCAGGCTGCCCATCGAGACGATGACAGGCTTCTCGGCGGCCGTGAGCTCGATCTCACGTCGCATTGCTTCCGACGCCGAGGCTGAGCCGCCGGGCGAGTCAATGCGCAGGACAACCGCCTTCACGGCGTCGTCTTCGCGAGCCTCACGGATGGCATCGTTGAATGTGTCCGCGCCCAGGTTGGACGAACCTCCGAACGGAGAGTCGTCACTGCGGCCGCTGACGATGGCGCCGCGGGCGTAGACGATGGCAATGTCGCCATCACGGCCGCGTCCGAGCCCGACCTCCGACGCCGGGACTCTGGCGTAGCGCTGCATGGTGATCGTCCGCAGGTCATCATCGGCATCCAGGCCGAGGCGCGATTTGATGCGCGCTTCCACCTCGTCCGGATACGCGAGCATGTCGACAAGGCCGGCTGCGTGTGCATCCTCAGCGGTGAGAATCGGATCGTTCGACGCAATGCGGCGCAGCTCTTCCTCTTCGAGCCCGCGGTGGCGCCCGACTGACGACATGAACACGTCGTTCATCGTGTCGAGGTAGGCGCGGAGCTGCTCTTCATTCTCAGGCGAAAACTCGACGGCGGTAAACTGGTCAGCGGCCGATTTGTACTCCCCGGTCCGCAGCACCTGTGTTTCGACATCGAGCATATCGAGAGCCCGCGCGAAGAACGTCCCGCTCATATAAAAGCCGTTGTACTCGAAGATCGAGCCGGGCGAGACGAACACACTATCGGCAACGCTGGCCAGGAAGTAGGATGCCTCGTCCATCCCATAATCATCACTCGAGGCGTAAACCGGTTTGCCCGAGGTTTCCTTGAATGCTTCGAGCGCCGAGTGTAGCTCATAGAGCATCCCCCAGGAGCCGCCCGGCTGGTAGGTCCGAAACTTGAGCCAGACGGCGTCGATGCGGTCATCCGCAGCCGCCTTCTGCAGGGCTCCCCGGAAGTCCAGCAGGTCGAACGCGGCCGAACCGCCGGCGAGCGAAGCGAACGGGTCTGCAGATGTGAGCTCAGGCACGGCGTTGTCGAGATTGACGACAAGCACGCTACTCGTGCGAACGCGTGGCGTGGGGTCGCTGCTCGCGATCATGGCCGCGAACATCAGAATCATGAACAGGAAGACGACGCCCAGCGCAATGAACGTCCCCAGTACACTGGCCAACAGATTGGATAAAAAGCGCATAGTGATGAGAGGCGGGTAGTATAGAGGAGGGGATGCCTCGTCCGGTTACGTACGGAAATGACGTGGGTTACAACGAGGTGGACCGGGTGAAGGTAAAGATGCCGGCGACGCTTTGAAACCACCAAAATCCGTCGGCGTCAGTGGACACTTGAGATTTCAAGGCCACGTGGCCCATGACAAATCGATGAGCCCTGCGTTCTGCGTCATCGCTCCTCCGGGGCAAGCTATGCGGAGTACGGGAGTACGCAAGAGTCGTCCTTCTACTCGCTCGCTCGTCGGTCGCCTGCGGTTGGTGTCGCATGCCCCCGGATCAAGTCTGGGGCGGGGTTGATCCGTTCGATTTTTTCTTCGGCCTGAAGGGATGATTGTTCGGCAGTGGCTACAGGGAGCCATGCCCGGCGTAGGCTGCCGATATGACATCATGGCACAAGAAATCGGCCACTGGACAGAGAATCTCTGAATTTGGCCGTTCGGCAAGTTATTTGTGGATCGATCGAGGACTCAGACCATTCTACGACTGTGCAGCGGAAGACATCTACATATCACTCATCCGACGGACACGAACTTACGCCGCGTGAGCGCGAGATCCTGAAGCTGATCGTGCACAGTTTCATCGAAACGGCCGGCCCGGTTGGGTCGGGATACCTGGCGCGGTCGTCTGGGCTCGGTCTCAGCGCGGCGTCCATCCGTAACTCGATGAGCGACCTCGAGTCGCAAGGCTACCTCGACCACCCGTACACGTCGGCGGGCCGCGTGCCCACGGAGCGTGGGTACCGGGCGTTTGTGGATGAGCTTATGGAGACGCCCGCGCTCTCGCCGATGGATAAGAAGCTGCTGCGTGTTGAGTTGGAACGCCTGATGGGAGACCCGGACGGCCTGCTGCGTGAGAGTTCGCGCATCCTCGGGCGCCTCTCTAATCTGCTCGGCGTAGTGCTGAGCCCGCGGCTCTCCAACGGTGTACTCGAACGTCTCGAAGTGGTGCCGCTTTCATCCAGCCGGGTAATGTTCGTGCTGAGCGTGCGCGGCAGCCTCGTGCAGACGATCGTGCTGGAGATCGACACCGAGCTGCGTCGCTCCGAGATCGACCGCGTCGTAAACATCCTCAACGAGCGGCTTGCGGGGCTGACGCTGGAGGAAATCCGCCGAACGTACGCAACACGCGTTCGGGACATCGAAGACGAGCAGAGCGGAATCGTGCGGCTTGTGCTTCGCGAAGGCAGCTACATCTTTGCCGATCCGGCCGAGCGGCGCCAGCTTCAGCTTGCCGGTGCGCAGAACATGTTGAAGCAGCCCGAATTCCAGGAGCCCGAGGAGTTGCAGAAGATGATCGGGATGTTGGAAGACAACGAGTTCGTGGTGCATCTTCTGGAAGGCGCCGAACCGTTGCGTGAAGACGAGCCCGGTCGTGCCCGCGTTGCGATTGGTCGCGAAAACGAGAACCGCAAGGCTCAGGGGTACTCCGTGGTCTCGGCGCGCTACCAGATGGGCGACACCGTCGGTACGATCGGAATTATCGGCCCCACCCGTATGGATTATTCCCGCGTGCTCGCACTCGTTGAGGGTATGGCGAGCCTGCTTTCCGGAAATGAACAAGACGATTAACCCACAGGAAATGGATCATAGATCGAAAGAGAGCGGCCAGAATGACGTGGCCGCGGATGGCGTTGCACAGGAGGCGCAGGAGACAGCCGCCGAGCCGGCGGTCGGCGAAGACGCCGCGACGTTGCAGAGCGAAGTGGAGCGGCTGCAGGCCGAGCTGGATCAGACGAAGGAGCAGCTGATGCGCCAGGCCGCCGAGTTCCAGAACTACCGCCGCCGTACGTCGGAGGAGAAAGCTGTGCTGGTCGAAGTGGGCAAGGAAGCCGTCGTGCTTCAGTTGCTCGATGTAATGGACGACATGACGCGATC
>CBFGYX010000207.1:0-3985 GCA_965653075.1 uncultured bacterium | reverse complement strand
CTCTTCCCGATGGAGTCAACGCCTTGCGCAACCTGTCCCACGCGAACCTTTCGAACGACACTCCGGTACGGGTCAGAATACGGCCGAGCGTTCTCAACGCTGTTCACGTCGGGGCGGCATCGGTGTGTCATAGCTGAGCTCTTCCCGATGGAGTCAACGCCTTGCGCAACCTGTCCCACGCGAACCTTTCGAAAACGATCCGGTAAACAGGCGCTGCACGACCCATTTCCATCAAAACAAGTGCGAGGTTGATGCCCGGCGGCAGCGCAGGGCGCCCATGCGCAGCTGATCACGTCGATATAACCATGCGCCGCAACTCTTTGCCGGCGCGCCCATTCATCCTCGACGGGATCACTACGCCATGTTATCAACCTTCGGAGGCTCCGGCCTCACGTTCCGTCTGCCCGACGGCACCCTCCTCTTTGACGGAATCAGTTTCACGTTTACTTCCGGCCGCACGGGCCTCATCGGCCGAAACGGCTCGGGCAAGTCGACGCTGCTCCGGATGCTCGCCGGTCAGCTGGCGCCGACGTCCGGCGCCGTATCGCGGCCCGACCACGTCGTTCTACTCGAGCAGGGCGTTCATTTCAGGAAGTACGGCACCGTCGCCGAGGCACTGGGCGTCGACGATATAGTCGCGGCTTACGATCGTGTGATGGACGGCGAAGGCTCGCCCGACGATCTCGCGCTACTCGATGGCCACTGGGACGTTCATGGCCGGGTGGAGGAGGCGCTTGCCCGGATCGGCCTCGAGGGGCTGGATCCCACGAGGTTATATGCATCTCTTTCGGGCGGCGAGCAGACACGGGTGCGCCTCGCGCGGTTTCTGATCGCGCGGCCGGATGCGGTGCTGCTCGATGAGCCGACCAACCACCTCGACCGGGAGGGCCGTGCCATCGTGTACGAGTGGATCGAGTCGTGGAAGGGCGCGCTGGTTGTGGCGAGCCACGATCGAGAGCTGCTCGAGCGATTGGATGAGATCGCACTGCTGGACGAGAACGGATTGCACCTTTATGGCGGATCGTACTCGTTCTACGAGGAACAGGTGGAGGTGGAGCGGGCTGCGGCGGAGCGGCACCTGCTCGAGGCCCGGAAGGAGCACCGGCAGGCGCGCAAGCAGGCCCAGCAGGTGCGCGAGCGGCAGGAGCGGAGGCAGTCGACCGGTAAACGCACGGGCCGGAGCGGCGGCATCCCCAGAATCGCACTGAACGCGCTGCGGAATTCAAGCGAATCCACGGCAGCAAAGCTCGGCGACCGCCACGCGAAAAAGATCGACGAGTCGGCTGAAGCCGTCCGTGAGGCGCGGGAGGCGCTCGTTCCGGATCGCGAGATCGCGATCGACCTGTCGTTCACGGAGGTGCCCTCGCGAAAGCGCCTGGTGGAACTGCATGGCGTGAACGTCCGCTTCCCCGGTTGCGACCGTGATCTCTGGCCGGAGCCCATCGATCTGGCGATCATCGGTCCGGAACGAATCGCGATTACTGGGCCCAACGGCAGTGGCAAGACCACACTGCTTCACCTGATCGGAGGCTCGGTTGTGCCCTCGCGGGGCCATCGTGTGGAAGGTGCGCGGTCCATTGCCTACCTCGATCAGCAGGTTCGCAATCTGGATCCCGACGCGAGCATTCTCGAAAATGCGCGGCGTGTGGCGCCGGGGCGTCCGCCGCACGAGACGCGGCTCCTGCTGGCGCGCTTCCTGTTCTTCAGCGACGCGGTCGATAAACCGGTTGGCGTGCTGAGCGGCGGCGAACGCATGCGCGCCGGACTTGCCTGCCTGCTATGCGGCGATCAGGCGCCTGACCTCCTCCTTCTCGACGAGCCCACGAACAACCTCGATCTGCCCGCCATCCACCAGCTTACCCAGGTATTGAAGGCATTTCGCGGCGCACTCGTCGTCGTCAGCCACGATGAGGTGTTTCTGGAAGAGATCGGCGTATTCTGACCCGTACTGGAGGACCGCCCATGCCGGCCCACTCCAGCTTCCTCGACCCTCGGACGCGATGTACTACTCCTGGCCGCCTGTAGTCGCCGGGGCACGCTCAGCGCCCGTGTGCGTCTCAAACATCATTTGACAGAATTTACAAGATTGACGGGATGGATCTACCCCGGTCCGTCATGTATGTACGTAGCACTTCGTGGCCTGATCTTCATCCGCTGGAGAAAGCTGTCATTTGAAGCAAGGATTGGCGCGCTTCTGCATTGCGGGTGGATCGAACGGCAGGAGGCAGCGTTTCAGAGGAAAGCATCCCGTCCAGATCATGACCCTCGAACAGGTCGTTTCCCGCGATCCCGACATCGTCAGCGGTGCGCTCGTCTTCAAGGGCACGCGCGTCCCCGTCCAGACGCTGATCGACTACCTCAAGTCGGGCGAGACGCTCGACCGCTTCCTCGACGGCTTCCCGACCGTAAGCCGCGAGCAGGCCGAGGCCTATCTCGAACTTACGTTGGGCGAAGCCGAGGACCATGCCTGACGCCACTGCCCGCCGGGTACTCCTCGACGAGAACGTGGACCGTCTGATTAGGCCGCTCTTCGACGCCGACCTCGACGTGCTAACCGTCCAGGAGCGAGGTTGGGATGGGATGGGTTGAGCAACGGGAAGCTCCTACGCGCAGCAAGTGCCGAGTTCGATGTGTTCGTCACGATGGACCGAAGCCTTCCGCACCAGCAGAACCTTGAGGTGCTCGACCTCGCCGTTGTGGTGATTCGCTCGGTGAGTAATGCATTCGTAGACGTGTTTCCGCTCATGCCTGAGGTGAACGCGGCTGTTCGTGTGGCAATGCCCGGTACTGCAACTGTCGTGGAGCGCTGATCGCCGCCGCACACCGACGGAACGCTTCACCGCCTTGCTTCTCTCACCGGCCACACCTATTAAGTCCGCGCTGCCCGCATGCTGCGTTGCTACGGAAGTGGCTATCCGTCAGACTGCCTCGTGTTGCCGCTCGCTGATCAGCCGAACCAGGTCGCTCTGAGTGGTGCCTGTCGCCAGCAACGCCCGGATCAGCAGGTCCACCGACACATTGGGATCGCTCGCTTCCGCTTTGGCGATCCTTGACTGGCTGGATCCAATGCGCTCGGCCAGCTTGCTCTGCGTCAGGCCCGCTGCCGTCCGCCTCTGCCGAAGCCCCTGGCTGGTCAAGACATCTTGAGCGTGGAGTTTGTATTTGCGTATGGCGACGATGACGAAAGCGCCTCTACATGGGTCCGCGCTCACGTAACACGTTTGTTGCCGATTATCTCTTCGAGTCGTACCCTCTATTAGGGAGGCAGCCGGCAGCAAGACGTGCGAGGGAGATATTGATCAGCCGCGGGCTCACATGATTCACTCCTGAAGGGCAGGCGACCGGTATCACACCGAGAGTTTATGCAAGACCGTTTTTTTGAGCAGCCAATCCTAAACTCGCCCTACGAGTATCCTGCTCGGCACTGGGAACTCGATGATAATGGACAGCCGACGCAGCACGTAATCGAGAAGCGCCGGCGTGCGGATTTTATCACGCCCATTCCGAAGCCGAGGAAGCGTAAGGTCACGGCCTTACAGAAGCAGCTCCTCTTCGATGAAGGACTTGGGCTATCAACCGACGAGCAGCTCTACGATCCGACCTCGGTCATCAACGAGCTCCGGAGCCACGTCGACCAGTGGCGGAAGTTGCCTAATTCGAGAGACTGGCGCGTCACACCGGAAACGGCACGCCTGCTCCAGCACTGGCGTCACCACCGATTCCAGGGCATCCGCCCCTTCTTCTGCCAGGTTGAGGCTGTAGAGACGGCGATATGGCTGACGGAAGTCGCCCCTACGGTAGGCGCGACGGGCAAGCGATTTCTCGAGCACCTTGCCGATGCCAATGCGGCCGCCAACCCTGAACTCTTGCGCCTCGCGCTCAAGCTGGCGACGGGAGCCGGCAAGACGACTGTCATGGCGATGCTCATCGCATGGCAGACGATCAACGCCGTTCGCCGTCCGAACAGCAAGAAGTTCACGCGCGG
>CBFGYX010000206.1:0-3992 GCA_965653075.1 uncultured bacterium | reverse complement strand
GTTCGCAAGCAGAAGGGCAAAGTCAGTGAGCTCGTCGCCAATGTTGCAAACAATCAGATCCCGGGGACGCTCGGCATTGGCCACACACGCTGGGCCACGCACGGCTTCCCGACCGACGAGAATGCGCACCCGCACATGAATAACGCGGGGGACTTCGCCCTCGTGCATAACGGTATCATCGAGAACTACGGTGCGCTGCGCGAACGCCTTACCCAGCGCGGCTACCAGTTCGAAAGCCAGACCGACACCGAGGCGCTCGTTCACCTCATCGACGACGTCCGTAAAACCACCGGCCTGCCGCTCGACGAAGCCGTGCGCCAGGCGCTCACGCAGGTCCATGGCACGTATGGCATCGCGGTCGTCTCAGCGAGTGACCCGGACCTTATTATCGCCGCGCGCATGGGCTCGCCGCTTATCCTCGGCGTTGGCGACGGCGAGTACTTCCTCGCCTCCGATGCCGCACCGCTCGTGTCGTACACCCGCCAGGTCGTCTACCTGAACGACGGCGAAATGGTCGTGATGCGGCGCTCCGGATATGAAGTACGCACCATCGAAAATCAGCCGCTCGACAAAGAAGTACACGAGCTTGAGTGGGATCTCGAGGAGATCGAGAAGGGCGGCTACGATCACTTCATGTTGAAGGAGATCATGGAGCAGCCGGAGTCGCTAGAGAACTCGATGCGCGGCCGCATCAGCATCGACACCCGCTCGATCAAGCTTGGCGGCCTCATCGACGTGCTCGATAGCCTCCGCAGCGCAGATCGCATTATCATCGCAGCGTGTGGGACGTCGTGGCACGCGGGCATCGTCGGCGAGTACCTCATCGAAGAGCTCGCCAGGATCCCCGTCGAAGTCGAGTACGCCAGCGAATTCCGCTACCGCAATCCGATCCTCCGCGAAGGCGATGCCGTCCTCGTGATCTCGCAGAGCGGCGAGACGGCCGACACACTTGCCGCCGCACGCGAGGCCCAGTCGAAAGGTATCCCTGTTTACGGCATCTGCAACACCGTGGGCTCGACCATCGCGCGCGAGACCGACGCCGGCGTCTACCTGCACGCGGGGCCGGAGATCGGCGTTGCGTCGACCAAGGCCTTCACGGCACAGGTCACCGTCCTCTCGATGATCGCACTTGCGCTCTCCGAAGGCCGCACGCTCTCGGATGCCGAGATGGTCGAGGCGCTGGAAGAACTCAGCAGCATACCCGACAAAGTGCGGCGCGTGCTCGAGCTCAACGACGAGATCCGCGAGATGGCGCGCGACTATCGCTACGCATCCAACTTCCTCTACCTCGGCCGCGGATACAACTTCCCGGTGGCGCTCGAAGGCGCGCTCAAGCTGAAGGAGATCTCATATATCCACGCCGAAGGCTACCCGGCCGCCGAGATGAAGCACGGCCCCATCGCGCTGATCGACCAGTTCATGCCGGTCGTCTTCATCGCGATGAAAGACCGCACATACGACAAAGTCGTCTCCAACATCGAGGAAGTCGTCGCACGTCAGGGCTCCGTCATCGCCATAACCGACGACGATAACGGCGAGCTCGACGATCTCTGCGAGTACGTCATCCGCATTCCGCGCGTGAAGGAGTTCCTGTCGCCGCTGCTTACCGTGGTGCCGCTGCAGCTCCTGTCGTATCACATTGCCGTGATGCGCGGCTGCCACGTCGACCAGCCTCGCAACCTCGCGAAGAGCGTGACGGTGGAGTGAGGTGTTGGTTGTTGGTGGTTGGTGGTTGGTGGTTGGTTGTTGGTGGTTGGTGACAATCGTCTGCTTGGGCTACTGACCGTTCTGACGATTGTCATCGGACGATGGACGATGCGCTTGTACAACCACCGTCCAGCAATCCCGACGTAGGGGCCGCCTTTTACTTCGTTAGTCGCTTCGCTCGTTTGGCGCGTCCTGACCTGACTACCACACGTACGCGGTCAGATTACCGCAGCGCCCGATCGTCCATCGTCCGGTAATAGTCCGTCGTCCGGTTATCGTCCATCGTCCATCGTGTCCGGTGATCGGCCTGAACCGGCGCTGCTGCGGGGCGTACTTCGCCACGCTATAACGACATTATTTGCCGCACCCGATGATCAAGCAGGAAACGCTCGCCGAGATCAAGCAACGCTTCGCCGAAGTCAATGACCTCATGTCGCAGCCGGAGGTCGCCACCGACCCGGTTCAAATGCGCGACCTCAACCGCGAGCGCGGGCGCCTGCAGCAACTCGTCCATGTGATCAATCGCTACGAATCAGCCGTAGACGAGCGCGCCGACCTCAAGGAAATGATCCAGGCCGAGAGTGACGACGAGCTTATCGCCATGGCGCGATCCGAGTTTGATGCGCTCGAGGAGCAAATCCCCGCGCTTGAAGACGAACTCCGATTCCTGCTCATCCCGCGTGATCCTGAAGACGAGCGCGACGCCATCCTTGAGATCCGCGCCGGCACCGGCGGCGATGAAGCCAGCCTCTTCGCGGGCGACTTGTTCAGGCTGTACGTCCGCTTCGCCGAAGACAAAGGCTGGAAGGTCGACATCATCGAGGCGTCCGAGGGCACGCAGGGCGGCTATAAGGAAATCATCGCCAGCGTGCAGGGCGATGACGCCTTCGGCACACTCAAGTACGAAAGCGGCGTTCACCGGGTGCAGCGCGTACCGGCCACCGAGTCGAGCGGCCGCATCCACACGTCGGCCGCTACGGTAGCCGTGCTGCCTGAAGCCGAGGAAGTCGATGTCGACATCAACCAGAACGAGCTCAAGATCGACGTCTACCGGTCGAGCGGCCCGGGCGGGCAGTCCGTCAACACCACCGACTCGGCCGTCCGCATCACGCACATCCCGACGGGGCTCGTCGTTACCTGCCAGGATGAGAAGAGCCAGCACAAGAACAAGGACAAAGCGTTGCGGGTGCTGCGCTCACGGCTGTACGAGCTCGAGATGGAGAAGCGCAACGCCGAACGCAGCGAGGCGCGTAAGTCGATGGTTGGTTCGGGAGATCGCTCCGCAAAAATCCGCACGTACAACTATCCCCAGGACCGCGTCACCGACCACCGCCTTGAAGGCGATGAAAAGAACTATCCGCTCCACACGGTGATGGAGGGCAACCTCGACGATATCATCCGCACGCTGCGCACCGCCGAGAATGTAGAGCGTCTCGCGGGTCTTTGACAGGCGGAACCGGCAGCCTTTTTTGCACCCGCTTCGCCTGCCGCGGTTAGAGGCTTTCAGGGCTCGGGCGTATACTACCGACTCAATCCATAAACCAGAACTTAGAACACGATGGCGATAGAACGCACGCTGGCAATCATCAAACCCGATGCCGTACGTAAGAACCTCATCGGCGAGATCGTTAGCCGGATTCAGAAGGACGGCTTCACCATCCGCGCGATGAAACTCGTCCGCCTGACGAAAGCCGAGGCCGAGGGCTTTTACGCGGTGCACAAAGATCGTCCGTTCTTCGGCGAGCTGACGGAGTTCATGTCGAGCGGACCGTGCGTGCCCATCGTTCTCGAGAAAGAGAACGCCGTCGCCGACTATCGCACGCTGATCGGCGCTACGAATCCGGCGGAAGCCGCTGAGGGCACGATCCGCCGCGACTTTGCCGATTCCGTCGGCGAGAACGCGGTCCACGGCTCAGACTCGGTCGAGAACGGGCGCCTCGAAGCTAACTACTTCTTCGCCGAGCACGAGATCGTCGCCAATTCCTGATTGGCCGCGAGGTCAAGCTCGCCGCACAGTATGTGATGTCAGGATGCCCGGGTGCTTATAGCGTGGTGCCCGGGCATTTGTATGCGGAGGTCGCGGGCCGTCAATCGGGAGACGCAAGCGCGGGCTGGGGAGTCCCGGGCTACGGATTCAGCGCGCTGCCTCAATCCCCACCAAACAGACAGCGAGCGGTTAGGCGAAGCGCGGAGACGAGGACGATCCGCCGAGATTCCGCTGTGCAGGTGCCCGTTACGACGTGGCCTCAGTGCGCGGGCGGTAGAGTAAGGCGATGAAGACGCCG
>CBFGYX010000205.1:0-3994 GCA_965653075.1 uncultured bacterium | reverse complement strand
GTCGCCGCCATTCTCCACGGCAAGGAGGTCCCCGTTCGGGGCAAACGCGAGCGAGACGCTGTTGCGAATGCCTTCGGCGTAAAGGTAGCCGGCGTCGCGCAGCGCGTCTCGGTCGTTGGGCAGCACAAGATCTTCGGCAACGGTCGGGAGACGAAAGATCGCCGCCGTCAGGTCCTCCTCGCGGATGCCGTCGTACATCTCGCCGTGATCGGTCCGCGATCCGGAGTTGAAGTAGATCCATTCGCCTGCCGGGTCAACGGCGAGTCCGGCAAAGCGGTGGTCGAACCACGTGTGGCTCAGTCGGTGCTCATCGGTCACCGCCATCGTGGTCCAGGTGTGCGTGCCGTCGCCGTTGGGCGTGCCTTTACGGACGACAGCGCGGCTGTGTGTGGGTTGAGCCGGAAACGGCCAGCCGCCGCCACCGCCGATATTCTCGTTGCCGACCATGTAGATGGTGCCGTCGGGCCCGATGTCCATACCCGCCGAGGGTTGCTCGGGTGGAATCGGCACGCCGTGGTCGGATGGTTCATACAGCAGCTCGAGGTCGAACGACTCGCCGTCGCTCACATCGAATCGGTAGATGTCGCCTGGTGCCGTGAGCACGTAGAACAGCTCTTCGATCGGATTCCAGGAGATGACCACCGCCTTGTCGGGAAGGGTAGCTACGCGCCTGACTTGAACGTCGTCATGCAAGGCGGATTGTGCGAGGGAGGGAAGTGAAAAAAGCGCACTGAAAAGCACGCCGAGATAGATTAGCCGGCGTAAGGAGGGAAAGAACACGTTGTGGAGGTGTAAGATGATACAGACTTCGAGCGGCGCCAAGTATAAGAACAATCTGTAAGGGATGTGGGGCCGACTTCGTCTTCGTATCCCCCTGCTTCATTTGGATCTTGATGTGGGATGGGTCAGTTTTCCCATCGCTACCCCGTGTACAGGAACCGTCTATCCTCAGAACATCATCGTTGTGATTGACCCACAGAACATCGACTTCCACGAAATCGCTCGGCGCGGCGACGTCGACGTCATGGAAGCCTTTCTCGACGCTGGTCTCAACCCGTCCCTGATAAACGAGAACGGCCACTCGCTGCTCATGATTGCCGCCTATAATGAGCAGGCGGGGATGGTCGATTTGCTGGCGGCGCGCGGTGCGGATCTTGACTTGCCCGACGGCAGCGGCAACACGCCGGTGATGGGGCTGTGCTTCAAAGGATATCCCGAGATCGTGGCGCGGCTCCTCGGCCTCGGCGCTGATCCGAATGCGAGTAATAATGCGGGTGCTACGGCGTTGATGATGGCGGTCATGTTCGGGCAACGTGAGATCGCCGAGATGTTGCTGAAACACGGCGCCGATGTCGAGGCGAGAGATGCCTCGGGGCGAACGGCCGCCGACATCGCCAGGATGAACGGACTTCCTGAGTTTGTCGAGCTGCTGGAAGCTCGATGAGCGCCTTCCCTCCGGCCAAATCTATCCCTCGCATCCGAAACAGGCGCTTCGGTTTGAGCCCACGTATGCGATTCGTCCATCCTGCGGTTCTGTGTACACTGGCGGCAATCGTCGCCTTTCTATCGGCGGGGGCGGCACCTTTTGTGCAGGCGCAGCCCTCGGCCGAGATCCTCAGAGAACTGGAGCGTCTGCGCAACACGACGCGCGTGTTGTATGTGGCGGCCCATCCCGATGACGAGAACACGCACCTCCTGGCGTATCTCGCACACGGCCTGGCGCTCGATGTGGCCTATCTTTCGATGACCCGCGGCGAGGGAGGCCAGAACCTCATCGGCAGCCAACTCGGTGATGCGCTCGGCGCAATCCGCACGCACGAGCTGCTCGAAGCGCGTCGGATCGACGGCGCGCGGCAGTTCTTTTCGCATGCGGCTGATTTCGGGTATTCCAAGCGCTATGAAGAGACACTCGGCATCTGGGGTCACGATGATGCGCTTGCGGATGTGGTCTTCGCGGTGCGATGGTTTCGGCCGGACGTTATCATCACACGCTTCCCGCCCGAACCGATGGACGGCATGCACGGCCATCACACCGCGTCGGCACGCCTGGCGATCGAAGCGTTGGACGCGGCGGCGGATTCGACCGCCTTTCCCGAGCAGCTTGCACACGTGTCAACGTGGCGTGCCACCCGCGTCGTTTTCAACGATTTCCGGGGGATATGGGATGCGGGGGAGGGCCTTCCGGCCGTCGAGATGGAAACGGGAGGCTTCGATGCGGTCAGCGGTTCGTTCTATGGAGAGATTGCCGCACGCAGCCGCTCGATGCACAAAAGCCAGGGATTCGGAGCCGTGGCCGCTCGCGGGCATCGCATTGAGCACTTCATCCACCTCGCAGGCGAGCCGGCGCAGGAGTCTCTGTTCGACGGTATCGATAACTCGTGGGTACGCTACGATGCAGGAGGGGACGTCGAGCGTCTGTTCGACAACGTGATTACTGAATTTGATGTCACGGATGCCTCGGCGAGCGTGGAGGCACTTCTCGGCCTCGCCGAAAGGCTCGACCGCATCCCCAGTAATACCGTGATTCAGGACAAGCGCAGGCGGCTCGATCAACTCATTGCCGCCGCGGCGGGCGTCTATACCGAGACGCTAATCGAATCGGATGTTGCCGTGCCGGGCGAGGAGCTCGCGCTGCGCCATCGCGTGATCATCGGCAGCGATATCGACGCAAGGTGGAAGTCCGTCAGGTATCCGTCGCTCGACCGCGAGCAGCATATCGGGAATCACCTTCGCGCGAACGAGATGAGCCAGTCGAATGCCGGCATCGTCATTCCCGCAGCATATCCAATCAGTCGTCCGTTCTGGTTGCATGATGACGGCGGCTTCGATCCGCGGCGGATCGTCGGTCCGCACGCGCCGCCGGCGTTTCCAGTCGAGTATGTGATCGAGCTCGGCGGGAGGGAGGTCGTCGTAACGGGGCAGCCGGAGGTCGTCCGGCGTGATCCGGTCGACGGAGAGGTGCGGACGGCGTTGGCCGTCGTGCCCCCGGCGTATGTATCGTTCGTGGATGAGCTCATGGTATTCGAACCGGGCGAATCACGAGACGTCGAGGTCGAGGTCCTGGCCGTTCGAGGTGGCGTTCGCGGCGTCGTTCGTCTGGATGTACCCTCGGGATGGGCGACGTCGCCGGCCTCCCATCCCTTTCGAATTGAAACGGGTGGGGGCACGAACCGGGTTGTCTTTCAGTTGACCGCGCCGACAGACGCCGACCAAGCGGAAGTCAGCGCGGAGGTTCTCGTAGACGGACGTGCGTATGACAGGCGCGCGTATTCCGCCCGGCGCGAGGTGATCAGCTTCGATCACCTTGATCCCATCGTGCTGAATCCGCCGGCCCGGCTGATCGCGACGAGCGTCGATGCGCGGTCGACGGCTCGCCATGTCGGATACATCGAAGGCGCCGGTGATGATGTGCCGGCGGCGCTTCGTGCTATGGAAATCGAGTTGACAACCCTCGATCCGCTGCCGTCTTCGAGCGCTGCGCTTGACGGATTCGATGCCGTCGTGACCGGTATCCGCGCCTTCAACACGCGCAATGATCTTGCAGAAAGTATGCCGGTGTTGTTCGATTACGTTGCGCGCGGTGGTGTCCTCATCATCCAGTACAATACGACGAACGATCTTTTGACCGGAGACCTGCCGGTAGCGTTCAACCTGTCGCGCGGACGCGTGACGGACGAGGCCTCTCCGGTTCAACTCGTCGCGCCGGATCACCCGATGCTGACAACGCCAAACCGGATTACCAGCGCCGATTTCGACGACTGGGTGCAGGAGCGAGGGCTGTATTTTGCGGGGGATTGGGATGAACGCTTCGTGCCGATCCTCGCGATGAACGACCCGGGGGAAGCCCCGCTCGAAGGCTCGCTTCTTGTCGCGCCGCATGGCGAGGGGTACGTTGTGTATACCGGCTTGTCGTTCTTCCGCCAGCTTCCGGCGGGCGTGCCCGGGGCGTTTCGTCTCTTTGCGAACCTGATCTCCCTCGGGAAATGACCGACGG
>CBFGYX010000204.1:0-4017 GCA_965653075.1 uncultured bacterium | reverse complement strand
GGCCCAACTTGCGTAAATCCTCGGGTTTGCGGATACGGTTGTCCATGGCATTACGGACGAACGCCAACCCGACGCCAAGCATCAATCCAAGAACGGCACCCAGGAGCAGGTTCAGCGGTACACGCGGGCTCACCGGGTTCTCCGCGACGATGGCCTCATCGATGATCTCTACGTAGCCGATTTCGGACAACTCGGCGATACGTGCCTCCTGGAGCTTTCCGTACAGACTCGTGAACATCTGCTCACTCGTCTGCAGGTTACGCGTCAAGCGGGCCAGCGCCACTGACTTATTGGGGATGGCGTTGAGTTGATCGCGGTATATATCAAGGCTGCTGTTGAGCACATCGAGGCGGGCTTCTGAGCCTGTTATCTCGATCTCCTTCTCAAGCAGCCGCTGCTGCAGATCCGATACGGTAGCCAGAACTTCTTCAGGCGTGCGGCCTCGGAACGAAAGTCCCTGTGTGTTCACAGCGTCCTCCGTCAGCCGCTCCGTTCCGGCGGCAAGCTGCGCACTCAGCTCCTCGATTTGACGCTGTCGACGGCTGATTTCCTCGTCCGTATCCATCTGATCGCGCAGTGCGGGGTTGCGCGACAGCCGCTCCTCGATCTCCATCTGAAGCTGGGTGATACGAGCGAGCAAACTCTGAACGAACAGATTGTCGGTCGACGAAAGGGTCCGCGCGAGACCCGGCCGGATGGCATCGAGCTCAGACGTAATGGCATCCCGCTCGGCCTCGGCCGCGCGGAGAACGTACAGCGCTTCGTAGCGACGTTTCTCGAGATCCATGACCTGCTCGAGAAGCTGCCGCGCCTCTTCTTCTGGAGCGACGATCCCGCTGGTCTCCGAGTAACTCATGATGTCGCGCTCGGCGGCGGTCAACATGCTGTCGAGACGCTCCGTCTGCTCACCGAGAAACTCGCGAGAGGCGCGCATCCGGGAGCGGCTCGACACCTGGTTGTAATCAACATACTCCGAGGCGTAAAGGTTGGCGATCAGTGCCGCTTCCTCCGGTACGGTACTCGTCACCGTAACCTGGATCATGTCGACGTCACGGCTGACCGGCCGGACGGAGAGATACTGGTTGCGAAGCCGATGCACAACGTCCCGCATCTCCGGTGGCTCGTCGTCGGCCGTGGGGCGCAGAACTGTGAGCGGGTCCTGCGTGCCTGGGACGTACCGCATGTCGTACAGCCGGCCGGCTACGCGCTGCGCGATAAGGCGAGACTTCAGAATCTCGATCTCGTTCGCAATATTCCGGCTGCCCGTTTCGAGGCCGAGCAGTTGACCAAGCTGTGGCGACGAGTTCTGATTGGTGACGTAGAGCGTGCCGGTCGACTCATACTTCGGCGCCTGCACGAATGTATAGGCGGCCACCAGCATCAAGACCGCGCCGAAACTCCCCAGAACAATCCATTTGTTCTTGAGCAGGATTTCAACGATCTCGCGCAACGAGATTTCGTCGACGCCCTCATCCGCCCCCCATCCCGCATTGTTATGTGCCGGCGGAGTAAGCCGTCCGTTCGAATTACCAGATTCCTGCATCGTGTCTTTTTCTAAGCGTATCACCGAGCTGTCGTCGACAGCTGCGGGCGCACTGATTAATAGCTGATATAAATACTAAAGACGTCCTTCTTACAAACGGCCGAGCCGCCACGAAACACCGGCCCTTAATACCGGAAACACATCTGAACTTCCCGAGCGATCGACCAGGTCCACGGCGTCGCCCGGAAATACAAAACGCACGCCAAGACCGCCGTTGATCGCGACATCGCGTGTGACCAACGTCTCTACGCCGATACCCAGGTCGGTGGCGAAACCACTTCTGATTGAGTCATTGATTCGACCAAGTACGAGCCCCACGCCGCCACTCAAATACGGCGATGCGAGGTACTCAGGCAAAATACGCACCATACCTCCTGCCGTGAGCGCATGAAGCCAGCTGCTCGAATCCCCCGGCCGAACCGTAGGGAATGCATCCGACTTCTGATGTAGCAGTGTTGCGTACCGCGAGACATCGTATTGAACGGTGAACGCGAAATACTCAGACATGTTATAGCCTGCGCCCAACGACACAGAAGGTCCGCCGTTTCCAGCAAACTCGGCCAAGGCGGAACCTTTTTCCCGTCCGCGCTCCCCGCCGTAGCTTGAAATTCCGATCATCCCAGATCCAAAAACCTGCCGTCGATCACGAAGCGCGTCGGGTGGTGAAGGGATGACGGCCATCTCGGCGCGCAGTGCTTCCAGTCGATCAGCAAAGCGAGGATCCTCAAGTTGCTCGTGAACCGATTGAACGAGCGCCACATACGCGGGAAGATCCTGAACCGGATCAGCATCGTAGGACGGGTCGAGGATGATCAAGCGCAGAACCGCAAGGCGTGCGTTTGCGATATCGCCTTCTTGAAGTTGGGACAGCGCCAGCAGGCGGTACCCAAGCCGAGCATCGGACTCACTTAGAAGTCCGGCCTCAAGACACGGACCGATCGCCGCCGTCACCTCACTGAACGACGCTGAGCGGTATAACTCAGTGGCTTGGGCCACCGCGTAGCGACATTCATCGGCGGACTGAGCCTGTGCTCGTCCAAAAACAAGCAGGCACAGGAGTCCGGCAATAAGGAATGAACTACGTTGAATCATGTAGAATCCCGGCGAGAGTAGCTTGGCAATATATATCGTTTAATCACTGTTTGGCTTGAGGTTAGCGGAAAGCGGAGTAAGCTTTCCCCGAAATTCAATTACCAGCGGCCAGGTTCAGGTCCAGAATAATGTGGATGGTTTGTCCTTCCAGGACCCGGATGTCACGCTCTATGCTTCCCAGCACCGGATGTGAGGCACGTACACGGTGGACGCCAACCGGAAGTTCGACGGCGTGACCGTGGTCCGTCTCCGCAGCGATCAGATTACCGTCTATAAAGAGGTTGCCCCAGGGCACTGCTGATATCCGCACCTCTCCCGTCAACTGTGCAAGCGAGGCGGTCAATGCCGACCTGCCTTCAGCCGTGATCTCCACCGCCTGCTCCAATTCCTGATACCCATCATGTTCGACGCGGATATGATGGAGCCCCGCCTCTAACGCACCCAGGTCCAGCGGGGTGCGTCCTACGTACCTCCCACCCACGATGACCCGCGAACCGTGCGGCTCCACATCGATGTAGAGAGAACTGCTCCGGGTTGTTGGATCGGCAACGACGATCTCACTGAGCTCGCGGGAAGCGGCCGGGACCGGATCATCGGAAGAACGCGGCGCTTGGTCAACGGCGTTGCTCGTGCGTGCAGGCTGCTGGGGTGAACTGTCATGTTCCGGCCCATCGCCGACGGCATCCGTAACCGTGGCCGCCGGATTCGTGGAAGCGGGCGGACCGAGGTCCTCCTCGGCTTCCAGCATGACGTCCCAATCCATCCGCCCTGAGGCGCCGATTTGCATCAGAGAGTCGACCGCGACATAACCGTCCATCGCTACTCGCACGAGGTGCGGCCCCGGCGACAGCCTGGCCTCAACTAAAGGCGTCGTTCCTGTCGACCTGCCGTCGATGCTTACCTCGGCCCCGGCCGGCCGGGTACGGATGCTCAACCGGGCGGCTTCAACGGCCCGCGCGGGTGCGTGCACATATGAGGATTCCTCGTTCTGCTCCGCGGAGTCGCTTGCAAAGACGCCCCAAGCGCGTTGCAAGTTGACGGGTAAGACGGACGCAGCCATCGCTCCCCCCACACATAACACCGCGACGCAGCCTGCGAGAAGCTTGAACCTTGACCGAGGATGCTCGCCGCGGTCGACAAGTGGATCGAGCGTCGATACGGGCGTCAGCGTTTCGCCTTCCACCGGCGCGTCCGGCGGAAAAGCTTCATTCAAGCCAGCCTGGTCAACATTGTCGTCCGGCACGTCCAGCATTAGATCATTCCTCCATCACTCGCAACCCTGCACACGAAAGACTCAGCTCATCTGAGAAGGGGCTCGGAATACATAAGATACGCGATGCCCTCGTCCTTTCGAAAGCAATTGCTTAACAGCGCTTAATGCT
>CBFGYX010000203.1:0-4018 GCA_965653075.1 uncultured bacterium | reverse complement strand
GCTGTGGCGGCTGCGACCAAAGAGGCCGCCGTAATCCTGCCTCGAAACCCGCACGTCTCGCCCGTTCTCACGGCGATATAAACGTCCAGCGTCGATCATATCGAGAACGTCGCGGTCTCCCGTCGACAGAAATTGATAACCTGCGCCGGCCGTGATGTCGCCCAACGCCCCCGGCAGTGCCGTCGACCACGACAACTCAGATTCAACGCCCTGCGTATAAACACGCGAAAGGTTGAAGTATGAGAAGATCTGCTGGCCATTAGTGAGATTGGCAATCACCTGCGAGTCGATCAGATCCTTCACCTCATTATGGAAGAGGTTGGCTTTAAGACGAAGCCCCGAGATCGGCTCAACTTCGACCCCGAATCCGTAGGCAACGCTATTTTCGGCGCGCAAACTGCCAAGGTCTTGCGGCCGGATCAGATAGCGCTCGATCGCCCCAATCTCGTCGAGCTTCCGAAGCTCAGCCAGCACCTCCTCGGCGCCGAAAAGCTGGTAGCCCGCGGCGGCGTTCGAGAAGACGAGGTAGCGCTGACGAAAGGCCGGCGCACGATAACCGCTGCCGACGGATGCACGGATCCGCGCCCAGTCAGCCGGTTTGCCAAGTAGCGACAACTTCGGCGTTAAGCGACTCGCATAATCGCTCGGCACGTCGAACCGCGTTGAGATGACGACATCCAGAAACCGCGACGGCATCCATTCGAGTTCGGTGAAGCCGAAATACTGATTCGACGCGCGGTCGTCGGGATAGCGCTCGCCGCCCACCGTCTCCGCGATGACACCTCCACCCGCGTATAGAAACAGCCGAGCAGGCGGCAGCCACGTCAGCATGGCCTCCGCCTTGCGATAGTTGTGTACGAAGTCTGTCTCGAGCAGCGCCCCGCCGGCCGACTCTACGGTCTCCGACGAATTACTGAAGCGCGAGCCGTAAAGCGCCAGCTCGCCGCGGAGCTGCGACGAGAACCGGTGATTGACCACGGGATTGATGCTGACATCCGTGCGAATCGCATCGTCATGGAAGAGCATGTCTTCCACAAAAAACCGCCCCTCCTGATCTTCTCTGGAGAGACGGGTGCGAAATGAGATCCTGGTGTCCTCGCCGGGCTCCGCGTATGCGTGGATCTCCCCGGAGTAATCCGAAAACGCCGGAATCGTCAATGAGCCCGACTCAGGGTCGAGGCTAAAGCCCGATGATCCATAGCGGTTGACGACGCCGCGGAGTCCCCAGCGCTCAGCACCTATCTCGGCCTCAGCGGCAATGTCCGACGTACCGTGAGACATGTACTGGGCGCTCACTCGGCCGCCTTGCTCGAGCCCGGGCCTGCGCGTGACCAGGTTGACCACGCCGGCGAGTGCATCCGAACCATAGCGCGACGAAAATGGGCCGCGAATAACTTCTATTTGCTCGACGGCCGACACGGAAAGCCGCTCGAGGTCGAGTTCGCCGGCCATTCGCCCGACAACCGGCTCACCATCAACGAGAATCAGCGTATAGCTCGACTCCAGGCCTTGCATCTGCAGCGAGGCGCTACCATGGCCCTGCACGATCTGAAGGCCCGGCTGCTCACGAAGGATGTCGCTCAATCGCCGAGCACCCAGTTCCGATATCTCTTCCGCCCCAACGATAACCGTCGGCACCGGTACGTCTTCGAGAAGCCGCAAAGACCGCGTGGCCGACACCACCACCGGCTTAAACCTGAGACCGCGGTTCAGAATGCTGCCGGTCGAGTCAATCCGGGTCACGCCGTCGCGGTCATACGTCACGTACAGCGTGTCGGACCTCGCCTGCGAGTACGCAGGGCGGGCAACGATCAGGACCAGCGCAAGAACGGTCAGCCGAAAAACTGCTGGGGGCATAAATTAACTTCGGGGCCTTATGTAGACTGAATCTAAACTAACCAAGCGAATATCAGGATCCCAGCATTTTGATCTTCGAGCCGTGTTCGTTCGGTAAGAAAACGCAGCAGAAGACACGCACGTTACATATCGTGCGACGTCGTCGTTCCTCACCTACGGCCACCAATGAAGCATATTGTCACGCTATTCGCCGTCCTCCAGATAATCGCCGGCCTGGGCATGCTCTTCGTACCTGACGCATTTCTGACATTCGAGGCAAGCGACGCATCAGACGCAGACGTCGTCGCCCAGCTCGTGGGCGCTGCGTTCATCGGCTTCGGCGCAGCCAACTGGATCGCACGTGCGGCACCGCTTGGCGGGATTTACGGCCGCGCTGTCGTTGTCGGTAATCAGGCCTTTTCACTGATCGGCTCGCTCATACTGTTGACTAATATCCCCACTGATCCACCTGCCGGCTTCTGGCTCGTTCTTCTGCTGCTTGTCTCCGCAGCCATTCTTCACGGCTCGCTGCTGATCAAGCGCCCATCTCAGCCGTGAGTGGATGAGGCTTTCGCATTTCAGGGCTGCATAGCCACGACGCGGGGAGAACGATCGTTTCGCCCGCTTCTACCAACATGTGCGCCGACGAGCCAGAGGCGTACGTGCTGCCTCACATCGCTGAATGATCTGGGGAGAACCGGGTTCGGCCCCGCCCCGGTTAACCGCGGTGCGCCGGGACGGTGATGGCATCCGCCCTGATCCGCGGCTCTTCACCGATCACATCGGACGCACAGCATCACGGCCCCGATTACCGACTCGTCGGGTCACGGCAACTCCGAGCCGGAGGTCCAACCAAAGCAAAAGGGGCTCCCCAATGAGGAGCCCCTTCAACTTCACGAAACAGTTCTCGCTAAAAGATTCGTAGCGGATGCTAAGTCACGTGCTCAGTATCCGCCGTCATCTCAGTTAAAGAGGTAGCGGATTCCGAACTGAGCGCTCCACGTGTTGTTGATGTTGATGCTCCGCACGAAGCTGTCATCACCAAACCCTGCCGACGGCGGGTTCACCGTGAACGTCGCATTACCGTCGGCATCCGGGCCCTGATAGGTCATCGGGTTCGTCTGGATCGGGTTCTTCGTGACGCCCCAGATGTTGTTGAGCAGGTTGCCGACGTTCAGGATGTCGAACGTCAGGCGAACACGATGCTCACCGCCGAATACCGCGCCGATGTCCTGGCTGAGGCGCAGGTCAAAGCGATGCAGCCACGGCAGCGTCGCGCCGTTGCGCTCAGTGACTTCACCGCGCTTGCTGCTCAGGTACGGGTCGTCCGAGATGAATCGGTCGAGCTCCTGCCACTGCTCCTGAGCGGTGGCGATCACGTTTCCGGAACCGTCTGTGCGATCGACGAGCTGCGCTTCCTCGAAGTTGCGCGGCACGTACATCAGGCGGCCACCACCATCGCCGAAGTTACCGGCATAGGTGTAGCTGTAGCGGCCCTGATCGCCGCCGCGATAGAAGAGCGAAATCATCGTCGGGCTGTGCCGGTTGATGAGCGGCGCGTTGTACGACACCTGCATCAGCAGACGGTTCGGTGCATCGAAGCGCGAGTAGCCGACCTCGGGGTTGTTGCGATCGTCGCGCACGACGTTCGGCCAGAGCGACTGCGCCTGCGAACCACCGATCAGGCCGTAGTCACGCGAGCGGCTATAGGTGTAGCTCGCACTCGTGAAGAGCCCGAAGTCCCATGCTTTCTCGAGACCAAGCGTTGCCGAGACGTACGATCCTTCATTGATATTCGTGAGGTAGTACATCTCGCGGATGCCGGAAGGCGAGCCGTCCGGGCGGTCGATCCGCTGCTCGTAGATCGTATAATCGTGGCCGGCAACGTTCACCGCCTCACCGGTAGAGCGCTGGGCCAGGTTTACCGCGAGCGGACTGTTGAAGTCGCGAGCGAAGATGACCTCAGCCGTTCCAACGATATCGTACGGCAGTCGATGGTCAACGGCGATGTTCGAGCGCCACACCTGCGGCAGCTTGAAGTCATCCGCCGTAACGTTCACCTGCGTCGGGATTTCCGCCTCGATCAGCGACGGATCCGGGCGGTACGCGTTGATGTCGTCCTGGAAGCCGCGCCATTCAGGGTTGTTGCCTTCACCCCATTCGTCGGCAAGGATACCCCGCT
>CBFGYX010000202.1:0-4030 GCA_965653075.1 uncultured bacterium | reverse complement strand
GCCTGAACCGTATCCTCGAACGACTCGACTTCGGCACGATCCGGCGGAATCCTAAGATCGTAATGGGCTTCAGCGATATCACATCGCTATTGTTGGCAATGTACGCGCGCAGCGGAGTCGTGTCATTTCATGGGCCGGTCGGCATCTCAACGTGGAGCAGCTGCACGGTCAATCACATGAAAAGCGTGCTTTTCGACGGCGGTACGCCCATTCTCACGAATCCACCGTCCGAACCCATCCACACAATCTGCGGCGGACGGGCCCAAGGCCGCCTGGTCGGAGGCAACCTGTCCGTTATCACCTCGATGCTCGGATCACCCTTCCTGCCCGACTGGTCGGGGCACCTGCTCTTTCTGGAGGATGTGGATGAACGCGTGTACAAAATCGACCGGAAGCTCACTCAGCTTGCGATGGCGGGCATCCTGGATCAGGTCGAAGGTGTGATCTGGGGCCAGTGCTCGAATTGTACGTCCGGCGCGAATGTACCTTCGCTTACGCTACAAGAAGTGCTGAACGATCATCTCGTGCCACGTGGCAACCCGGCCTATTGCGGCGCACTCATTGGCCATATCCGGGATAAGTTTACGCTGCCGATTGGCATCGAGGCCGAGATGGATGCCGACCACGGCTCCATCACATTACTTGAACCTGCCGTTGTTTGATTATTTTGGTATGCTAACAGGCCCTCGAAAATCGATCGGCGCCGCGTGCTGAAGGCCGAACGGACGATCGATTTGCGGCAAATCCCCCTCGAACACACGCAGGATCGAACACACGTCGGAATGAATATGCGAATCCCCTCCATTTTGCTCGCTCTGTTCGCGTTGTCGGCACTTGCCGCGTGCGACGTCGACACCGCCGACCGCACCGAAACTCGGGCAACCGCAATACCTGATACGGTTTTTGCCGCGATAGACAGCACGATTATTCGGCAGCATGTTGCCACGCTGTCGAGCGATGAGTTTGAGGGGCGGGGCACCGGCACACGCGGTGAGGAGCTGACCATCAACTACGTCCTCGAGCACATGCAGCGGGTCGGGTTGCAGGGCGGCATGCCCGACGGCTCGTTCTTTCAAGAAGTGCCACTCCTGGGGCTGACGCCGACGGACATCGGCCGGCTCACCCTTACGCCGGAAGACGGCGAGCCGGTATCGCTTAGCTTTATCGATGAGTTCATCGGATCGACTGATCATGACACGACGCATGCCTCGATCGATGGCGACATTGTGTTCGTGGGATATGGCATCCAGTCGGACGCATATGACTGGGACGACTTCAAGGATGTCGACGTCGCGGGCAAGATCCTCGTCGGGTTCGTCAACGACCCGCCTGCCACAGCCGATGAGCCGGATCTTTTCCAGGCCGATACGCTGACGTACATGGGCCGTTGGACGTACAAGTATGAGGAAGCGCGCCGCCGCGGAGCTTCGGGTATGTTCCTCATCCACACCGAAGAAACCGCCGGCTACCCTTTTACCGTTCTCTCGAACGGCGCTCGTGGTGAGCAAATTCAGCTTGCCGAGTGGGATGAAGACCCGATGGACCTCCGGGGTTGGATTACGCAGGACGTCGGCCGCAGGCTCGCAGAGATGGCCGGTGCCACGCTTGAGGAGTGGTTCGAAGCTGCCGCCACGCGTGATTTCCAGCCGGTCGAACTTCCGGTAAGGGCGCAGCTCGAGATGTCATTCGAGACGCGCTATTTCAACGGCACCAACGTCATTGGTAAGATCGAGGGTGCCACGACGCCGGACGAAGCCATCGTCTACACCGCGCATCATGACCATCTGGGGATCGATGAAGAAGCCATCGCACGCGGCGAAGACGGCATCTACAGCGGCGCGACGGACAATGCCACCGGCGTCGGGATGCTACTGGCAATCGCGGACGCATTCACTCGGATGGACGAGCCGCCGCACCGTACGCTCCTTTTCATCACGCTGACGGCGGAGGAATCGGGCCTGCTCGGATCGCAATATTATGTCGAGAATCCGGTGATCCCGATGAACCGGACGATCGCCAACGTCAACGTCGATAGCGGAAACCTCTTTGGCCGCACGCGTGACATCGTGGGCATTGGCTCGGAGCGAAGTGATCTGGCTGTGCTTCTGCGCGACGCCGCCCGGGAAGAGGACATGACCGTCTCGCCGGATGTCCAGCCCAACCAGGGCCTCTTCTTCCGGAGCGACCAGCTCCACTTTGCCCGCAGCGGCGTGCCGGCGGTCTTCCTGAACACGGGAAGCGACTTCATCGGCCGCGACGCCGGCTACGCCGAGCAGGTGATGAACGAGTACCGCCAGCACCGTTATCATCAGCCTGGTGATATCCTCGAAGACGACGCTCTCTTCGGCGGACTCATCCAGCAGGCACGCGTCGCCTTCCGGTTGGGCCATCGCCTCGCTTACTCCGACCTCCGGCCGCAGTGGATCGAGGGCGAGGAGTTCGGGGAAGTGCGGCGGCGCTCTGGACGGTAATCGTAGACGATGATCGAGGCGAGAAGGCGATCGATGCGACCAATCATACTGCTCAGTGCAGTCGCTTCCTTAATGCTGATGTCGACGGCGGCGGCGCAGGCTCAGGCGCCGCCGGCAGTCGATCTGCGGATCTATGACATCGTAGATGCGGCGTCCGCCGAACGCATCGAAGACGATATTCGCGTGCTCGCCGATTTTGGGACACGGCACACGATGTCAGATACGGTGTCGGACGTGCGTGGGATTGGCGCCGCCCGGCGGTGGATCCGCGACGAGTTCGAACGCATCTCGGCCGACTGCGGCGGATGCCTCGAGGTGTTCGAACAGCGCTATCTCGTGAGAGCCGGCGAGCACAGCCGGATCTTGGAAGACACCTGGGTGGTGAACGTCGTCGCCATCCAGCGCGGAGCACTCCATCCCGATCGCTACGTTATCATGACGGGCGACATCGACTCTCGTGCTACCGATGTGATGGATGGCGAGATCGATGCTCCCGGTGCCAATGACAATGCATCCGGCATGGCGGGCACGCTCGAAGCGGCTCGCATCCTGAGTCAGTACGAATTCCCGACGTCCATCGTCTACGCCGGACTCTCCGGCGAGGAGCAGGGTCTCTTCGGAGGCGAGCACATGGCCAACGTCGCGCTGGAAGAGGGCTGGGATATCGTTGCCGTTCTGAATAACGACATGATCGGCAACGTCGAGGGCATCGACGGCACGATCGACAATACCACCTTCCGCGTCTTCTCGGAGGCCGTTCCCGCAACCGATGACTTGCAGGCGCATCGTATGCGGCGCTTCTTCGGCGGTGAGGTCGACGGACCGTCCAGGCAGATCGCCCGCTACGTCGACCGCATCGCCGATCTGTACTTCCCCAATCTTCGCGCCGTGATGATCTACCGCCTCGACAGGTTCGGCCGCGGCGGCCATCACCGTCCGTTCAACGACGTTGGCTTCCCCGCGGTGCGTATCATGGAGACGCACGAACACTACGACCGCCAGCATCAGGACCTTCGCGTCGAAAACGGCATCGCGTACGGAGACGTAATCGAACACGTCGACTTCGACTACGCGGCAAAGCTCACCGCGCTCAACGCCGCCGTGCTGGCGTCACTTGCGTGGGCGCCACCCGCCCCGACCGAGGTCCGCATCGGCGGTGCCGTTCAACCGTCGACAACGCTTGAATGGACGGCGACCTCCGGCGACAGTCCGGCCGGCTACAAAATTTACTGGCGCGACACCACGGCTCCACAGTGGCAGCACAGCCGCTTCGTCGGCAATGTGACTCGGTACACACTCGAGAACGTCGTCATCGACAACTATCTCTTCGGCGTGGCAGCCGTCGGCCACGATGGAAATGAATCTCCGGTGGTCTTTCCACAGGGGCTGATCTGGTAAGTCGCATTGCCGAGGATCAACCGGTACTTCCGCCGATCACCGTTCGACCGGGAGATCTTCGCGCTGGCCATACCTGCGCTGGGGGCGCTGGCGTCCGACCCGCTCGTCACGCTCATCGACACGGCCTTCGTCGGCCGGCTCGGCTCCGCACCGCTTGGCGC
>CBFGYX010000201.1:0-4043 GCA_965653075.1 uncultured bacterium | reverse complement strand
CCCCATCTTCGTCGAGGCCGAAGACGGCGACATCGGCTCTGAGTTTGAGACGATTGAAGAAGACGACGTTACCTTCATCCGCATCACCACGGATACGAATGAGACCACCGGTGCGACCGGTTATCCGGGCGAAGACCGCACGGCCAGCTATACGGTAGTATTTCCGGAAGGCGGACCCTACGCACTGTATGCCCGTGTCCGCGTTGGCCCCGATAATGCCGACGATGACAGCTTCTTCTATGGCCGCAGCACATTCGGCGAGAAGGATCCAGCCGATCCGGAAGACTGGACCATGGTTAACGGACTCCATCAGGCCGGCTTCGCCGATGCCGACGAATGGGTTGTGGAGCGTGGAGTGGCTGCCTCAGGGGTATGGAAGTGGGTGAACATCACCAACAACCCGATGGAGGGTGCGAGCGACACCCTGGTCGTCTCGGCAGACGAGCTGACCACTACGTTCCAGATCGGTGGCCGCGAGGACGGACTCGACATCGACAAGTTCGCCTTCGCACCGCTGAATCTGTTCTTTACGGTCGCAATGCTGGACAATGGAGATCCTGGCGTTGTCGAGATCCCCGAAGATCCGACGCCGGATCCCACGGGTCCGCCGCTGGCACACGGCCTCGACAAATGGCTCGGCAACATCTACAGCGCACCGCAGATCCAGCACTTCGAAGCGTACTGGAACCAGGTGACGCCCGAGAACGCCGGCAAGTGGGGCTCGGTAGAAGGCACGCGTGGTGTCTACAACTGGACGGAACTCGATGCCGCCTACAAACTGGCGAAAGATAACGGCTTCCCGTTCCGCTTCCACATCCTTACCTGGGGTGGACAGCAGCCGAACTGGATCAACGACCTCAGCACGGAGGAGCAGCTCGAAGCCATCACGGCATGGTATGATGCCGTGGCCGAACGTTACCCCGATATGGAGTACGTCGAGGTCGTCAACGAAGGGTCCAACGGCCACCAACTGCCTGACGGTGAAAGTGGCGATGCCAACTACATTGAGGCACTTGGCGGTACCAACGGAGTCTACGATACCGGGTTCGACTGGATCATCACGGCCTTCGAGATGGCGCGCGAGCGCTTCCCCGACAGCAAGCTGATGATTAACGATTATAACATCGTCAGCAGTAACACCTGGAGCACGCCCAACGCGCGTAACTACAAGCGGATCATCGATGAGCTGAATGAGCGTGGTCTGATCGACGTGATCGGTGTGCAGGCCCATGCGTTCTCAACGGTGGGAACGCCCGCCCAGATGAGAGCCGTACTGGATCTGCTTGGAAGCACCGGGCTGCCCATCCAGGCAACAGAGATGGACATCCAGGGAGACTCCAACCTGTCGGATGCCGAGTCCGATCAGGTGCAGCTCCGCAACATGCAGCGCATATTCCCGACCTTCTGGGAGCATCCTTCAGTTGAGGGAATCACCCTTTGGGGCTGGAGACCCGGACTGTGGATGGAGGATGCCGAGCTCGTCCGCGCCAACGGCGAAGAGCGGCCCGCGCTTGAATGGCTGCGTGAGTACCTCGACCATCAGCGGTCTGTGTCCAACGAGCAGGTGAAGCCTGAGGCTCAGTTCCGCCTGGTCGGCAACTACCCGAACCCGCTCAGCGAGTCGACGCAGATCCGCTACGAGATCGCCGAGCCGGTTAATGTTAACCTGACGGTATATGACATCCTCGGCCGTACGGTGGAGACGCTCGTGAGCGCACACCAGACGCCGGGTGAGTACACAGTCAGCCTCGATGCGAGCCGCCTCGCCAGTGGAGTTTACCTCTACCGGATCCAGGCCGGATCATTTGTCGAGACGAAGCAGATGGTGGTGGTGAGGTAAATAGTTGGTGGTAGCAAAACGCCCTACCGGTCGTCACGGCAACCGGTAGGGCGTGCTATCATCATAACCTGCCGTCGTTAGGCTTGAACGCATCGGCCGCGGGCCCGTCCGGGCACGGCGGAATGCGCTCGATCGTCAATATTGGTGAGCACCCGACCGACGCGCCGAGCGTGTTGCAGAGGGGCTCATATTACTCCTGGCCATGCGACCTATACGAGCCGTCTTTCTCCTCCTCGTACTGCTCCCGGCATGGATGCCACGCAGCATTGCCGCCCAGGAGGGAAACCGACCCGCGACCAACCCGATTCTTTGGGCCGATGTGCCCGACCCGTCAGTCGTCCGTGTAGGTGATACCTACTACATGACGAGCACGACCATGCATATGGCTCCGGGCGTGCCCATCATGAAATCCTCGAACCTGGTCGATTGGCAGATTGCCGGGTACGCGTACAATGTCCTGGACGACACCGACCAGTTGGCACTTCGGAACGGGCAACATGCGTACTCCCGTGGCACCTGGGCGAGTAGCATCCGGTACCGTGACGGCATCTTTTATGTCGTCACCTTCTCGTATACCACCGGCCGAACCTATGTCTTCTCCACCGACGACATAGAGGAGGGAGACTGGGAGCGGCGCGAATTTGGTCCGGCCTACCACGACCCCGGCCTGTTCTTCGATGATGACGGTCGGGTCTATCTCGTATATGGTGGCACGAATATCCAGATCGTAGAGCTCACACCCGATGTGGACTCGGTGATGCCGGGTGGGCTCAACCAAACGATAATTCCCGATGCAGGCCAGGTGGCGGGCACCGAATTCATCGTGGCAGGAGAAGGTGCGCACGTACACAAGGTCGACGGGTACTATTACATCTTTTTGATCACGTGGCCGCAGGGCAGCGGTCGCACGCAACTGGTCTATCGTGCAGAAAGCCTGACGGGTCCGTGGGAAGGCCGCGTTGCGCTGAACGACCGTGGCATCGCGCAGGGCGGGATTGTCGATACGCCCGAGGGTGACTGGTATGCAATGCTGTTCCAGGACCACGGCGCTGTTGGTCGTATACCCCATCTGGTTCCGGTTACATGGGAGGACGGATGGCCGCTGTTCGGTAATCCGCGTCGGTTGGGCAGCGGCCGCACTGTGCCCGCAACGCTGGACATCGAATCCGACGGCACCGGCATTTCAGGAATCGTCACCTCCGACGAGTTCAGCTACGAATCGGATGCAGACCTGGATCTGGCCTGGCAGTGGAACCATAACCCCGACCCCGACGGCTGGTCGGTCACGGAGCGCCCCGGTTATCTGAGATTGACCAGCGGACGCACCGACCAGGATTTTTTGAGCACGCAGAACACGTTGACGCAGCGCACCTTCGGCCCGAGCAGCGCCGCCAAAGTCGCCGTTGATGTGGCGGGATTGAAGGCAGGCGACACAGCGGGTCTGGGGCTGCTTCAGGAAGACTACGGTTACGTCGGAGTGCGGTCTACTGCGAATGCAAAGGCAATCGTAATGGTAAGGGGAGATGAAGGCTCGCCCGTGACCGTAGCTTCCGTACCCATCGATCAGGACGTCGTGTACCTGGGGGTCGAGATCGACTACCGGAATCAGGCCGATAGAGCCACTTTCTACTACAGCCTCGATGGCGATGACTGGACGAAGATCGGTGGCACCCTGTCGATGACTTATAAGCTGTCACACTTTATGGGCTATCGGTTTTCCCTCTTCACGTATGCGGCCGAAGAGGCTTACGGCTACGCCGACTTCGACTACTTCCGCGTTGGCACGACGCTCGATGACATAACCTCAACAAGTTCAGCGTCCGTCCCTTCAATCTACGATGCCGCCCCGCGCCATTATCCGAACCCCGTCAGCGGCCGTATGACCATCGAGTATGATGTTGAACGGTTCGAGCACGTGCGTGTCGAGCTCTACGATATACTTGGCAGGCGAATCGAAGTACTTGTGGAAGAAAACCTGGCAGCGGGAAGCCACCGGATCAGTTATGATACCTCGGATCTTGTGAGTGGCGCGTACTTCTATCGCCTAATGACCGGCAGCCGAAATCAAACCGGGATTTTCACCGTCGTCAGATAAAAAGTTGGTAACCGACACGGGCCGCCGGCAACGGTTGTTGACCTTGTTGCCGCCGTCCTCCGATTCGTTTTCTAGCCGAGACCGTCAACCATGCCCGATTCGTTATGA
>CBFGYX010000200.1:0-4107 GCA_965653075.1 uncultured bacterium | reverse complement strand
GCCGCCGGAAAGAACTGGGGGAACATCAAGGTTCTGGTCCCCATCTGCGTGCTCGGCTTCGGCAACGCTGCCTTCTATGTCGAGGCTCACATCTACGGCTCGGCTAAGTACAGCACGCGAATTGGGGTCGCAGCTATGATCGTGCTCATCATGCTGATAGGCGGAAGGATCATTCCGAGCTTCACGCGCAACTGGCTGGTGAAGCAAGACGCCGGCCGCCTGCCGGCTCCGTTCAACCGGTTCGATATAGCGGCCATCGCCGCCAGCGCGGCTTCGCTCGTGCTTTGGATTGTGGAGCCGGCCGGCACGGCAACCGCGGCCACCCTCGCGACCAGCGGCCTCCTCCAGACGGCGAGACTAGCTCGATGGGCGGGCGACCGCACGTGGCGAAATCCGCTGCTGCTAATTCTCCATGTCGGTTACGGCTTCGTGCCAGCCGGTTTTCTGCTGGGCGCGCTGGCCGCGCTCGATGCATCTTTTGGCAGTGCCGCATTCCACGCCTGGATGGTCGGCGCGGCGGGCACAATGACGCTCGCAGTGATGACCCGCGCTAGCTTGGGCCATACAGGTCGAGCGCTCAAAGCGTCACCGGCCACCGTGCTGATCTATTGCGCGGTTCTCGTCGCCGCGCTGTCGCGCATCTGCGCGGCCGTCGAGCCATCATTGGGCCCGATCCTTCTGCCGGTCGCCGCGGTCGCGTGGGTCTGCGCTTTCGCGGGCTTTGGAATTGTCTACCTGCCCCTGCTCGGTGGCGCCAAAGCGAACTGACCCGCCGAGAGCGCCCATCTAGGCCTCGGGCAAGTCCGGCAAGGTATGTCCGCTCGCCAAAGCGTCAGCGAAGGCATGCTGGATGTCGCGGTGGATAGCCTCGTCCTGACGCATCGAAGCCAGCATTTCGCTGAGCTTCGCATCGGGCGAGAGATGCCAATAGTCGATCGCAAAAGTGGGAGCGGCGACATCCGGCTGAACGCCCTCGGCCAGTCTGTCAAGGTATCGCGTATAGCCTTCGATCGCCTGTTCGGAGATATATCCGGCGAGCCGGTGAGCCGTCCGGGGACTGATGAGGTGCAGTAAAAAGTACGAGTTGTAGAAGACGCCTTGGGTCACCAAGATGAGAAAACGCTCCCACCCGCTCGGGTGTGCGATCGCAACGAAGGACATCAGATGGGCGCGCTGGTTTTCGGCTTCGGTCATGAATGTTCTGATCCACCCGTGATCGTCCGTCATCCGACGCAAGCATCGCAGGTGAAGCAACGTCGCCGACACCATCGCAGGCACCGCGGCGACAGTCTCAAGGACTACCACGCGATCTCCGTAGCGTCTTCCGAACAACTTTGACGCGATCCATATCATCGCCGCGACGGCACCGAACGCGAGACGGTCAGAGGACGACACCGGTTCGTGGTGTCTCACCAGATCGGTCTTGTTGACATTGAGCATACCGGGTCGCCTTTGGTGCTCGCGTTCGTTGCCATGCTACTGTGCCGGCGCGCGAGATGCCAGAATAACGGACCCGGCGCTGATTCGATGGAACGGCAGGCAGAACTCGATCTTCAGATTCTCGCGCGGACCGAGCTTTTCCGTGGCGTCGATTCCGTCACGTTGATGGAAGCCCGGGACACGTCCTTCAAGCGGCGATTGTCGACCGGTGAGGTGTTGTTCAATCAGGGCGATTCCTCCTCGAAATTTTACATTGTGATCGTCGGCCGGCTGCGGGCGACGCAGACGACGTCCGACGGCCAGCAGGTCATCATCCGCTACGTCGGCCCCGGAGAATTTGTGGGTTTTACCGCGCTTTCTAGCGGCGCTAACCATCCAGGAACGGCAACCGCGGTCGAAGAGAGCCACCTGATCGGTTGGGATGTTTCCACCATCCGACCCCTGATGGAGAAACATTCCATCATCGCGATCAATGCCCTGTCCGTGCTTGGCGACCGATATCACGAGATGCAAACGCGCTTGCGCGAGATCGCCACTGAACGCGTGGAACAGCGGATCGCGCATGCACTTCTGCGGCTCGCGAAGCACGCCGGCCGCTCCACTCCAACCGGGTTAGAGATCGCAATTCCGTTGTCCCGACAGGATCTCGCCGAAATGTCGGGGACGACGCTTCATACAGTGAGCCGCGTCCTAAGCAACTGGGAAGGATCCGAATTAGTCGACACGGGACGCCGGCGCGTCGTCGTCCGTAATGCATCAGCACTCGAACGAATAGCGGCGACTGAGGCTGCTAAATCCTAGAAGCCTCTGCGCTTCCGGCTCAGTGCGGCTTGGCCTCGATGGAACGCACCAGTCTGAAACCGAGATTGGCCGGCGGCACGCCCACGGCGCAGCCACCGGCGCGGGCGTCGCGAACGAAATTGGTCACATAGGCTCGATGCCGACCCTCGACGACGCGGACACCGCAATTCTCTATCGGCTTATCCGGCGCCATACCGTCAGTGCCGATCCTTTGTCGAGTAAAGCAAGTGTCGGTCCATTCCCAGACGGTGCCTGCAACATCAGCCAATCCGAGGGTGTTCATGCCGAAGGTGCCGATCGGCTGCACCGTCCGTTCGACGGCGAGATCGCGCGATGCTTCAGACTCGTATTTCGCCAGCCACCGTTCGCTAAAGCCATCGCCACCCGCCCGCACGGCATCGTCGTTGAAGCGTTCGGCGGCGAAGAAAGCCCATTCCTCATCGGTCGGCAGGCGCCACTCCTGTCCGTTCCTGCCTGAGAACCACCGAGCGTAGGCGATGGCATCCTCCCAACTGACACCGACGATGGGACGATCGGGGGAGCGGCCCGCGCGGCCGTCGGTCGCGCGGCACGCTCCCTCCCGAACGCAGCGGTCATAGTCCCCTGCACTGACTTGCGTCTTCATGACGATGAGGCCCCCGTGGCCCTTCTTAACCAGCGGCGCATTCACCGGTCGACCGCTTCTCGTGAATTCGCCCGCGAGACGATACGTCGTCTCGTGCGATGGAATGACGACAGCAAAACCATCCTGTAACGACGAAACTGGTCTATCCGGTATCGAATAGACCGCAGCAACGAAAGGCAGTACGGCCGCTACACACAATTTTGCGACGAGCTTGGTATGCAGAAGAGGCAGCATCGCGGCTTGCTCCGGTTTTCGGAGCGGCGACGTATCGCCGCTCCGCCCTCGACGTCAGTGAGAGTGAGGCACTACCCGACCAAGTTTGTCTCCGGCGCCGATCGGCTCCGGCGCCCGGATCTGTTTCATCAGGTCGTCATCCCATTTACCGTCGATCTTGAAGTGAGCCGTAGCGCCGAGTTCGACCGCTTCGATCAGATTGTGGGTGACGTAGGCGTAGATACCGGGCTCTCGAAAGGTGTAGAGCGCGGCACCCGCGGAACCACCCCGAACAAACCATGTCTCAAGATCTTTCTCTGGACGATTGGCGAACTTGCCGGTCTCCCACACATAGTCGCCATGCCCACCGATCAAATGAGGTCGGCTGTCCCGATTGGCCTGCGAGTGGACAATCAGAACGCGTTCACCGACCTTAGCCTGCAGCGCGTTCTTGCCGGTCAGGGCGCCGACCCGCCCGTTAAAAACCACGTGGCTCGGGATGAGCTTCTTCATGAGGTCCTGCGTCTCGGGATAGGATTCTCCAGCGTTTTCGTAATGCTTGAATTTTCCATTGGCGTCGCGAGTCACGTAAAAATCGTTCTCGCCGATGTAGTAGGCGCGGTCGTAACGTAGCGGTTTCCCCGTCTCGTCCTTCAGTCCGTCGCGGGGCAGCACCATCACCGCGCCGCTCATCCCGGAAACGACATGCCAAGGAATCATCGGCCCGCCCGGCGCGCAGTGGTAAACGAACACGCCCTGACGCGTCGCCTTCCATCGCAGCGTGACCTGCTCGCCAGGATTGACCAATGTTAGTTCAGCACCACCCAACGCCCCGGTCGCCGAATGGAAGTCGATGTTGTGGGCCATCATATTTGTGCTGGGATTGACGAGGGTCAGCTCGACGTAATCGCCTTCATGCACGACCATCATCGGTCCAGGAATCGAGCCATTAAATGTCATGGCGTGGATCTTGGTACCCTCGTCATCGATCTGAACCTCCTTCTCCTGGATGTTCATCTTGAACTGCA
>CBFGYX010000199.1:0-4113 GCA_965653075.1 uncultured bacterium | reverse complement strand
GCACAACGGTGCACGGCGAACCGCGCTGCTGTACGCGCTCGCCGCGCTGGTGTGGTTCATCATCGGCATCGGCTTCGTTCAGATACTGGCCACCGATCCGCTTACCGGACTAATCGGCGCTACGCTGCTTGGAGTGGTTACGACGGCAGCGGTTTATTTCTATGCATCGCGGCGCAGGGCGGCGCCGGCTGAGGAAGCAGCGCCGTACGACGAAAACGCCTTCATCGATCGGCTGCTCAAGGTCTCTCCGCTCGGCATCGTCATACTGGACGCAGACGGACGAATTTCGCTCTGGAACGATGCCGCTGAAGCGATTTTTGGATGGACCGAGGAAGAAGTTCGCGGCAAGCGTCCGCCGGCGCTTGAAGGCGACGGCGCTGATGAAATCGTGGAGCGACTCAAGCGCGGTGAGATGGTGCGATCTTTTCGGACGCGGCGGCCGCATAAAGGCGGCGGCGAGATCGACGTCAATATCTCGGCCGCCATTCTGTGGGATGAGCAAGGTAATCCGACGGGTGCCATCACCATCGCCGAAGACATCACCGAGCGGCTCGTGTTCGAGCGGCAACTGCGGATTTCCGAGGAACGCCTCCGCGCCGTTTTTGAGTCGACCCACACCGCCTTTGCACTCTTCAATCCGGAAGGGCAGATCGTCATTTTCAATCAAAAGGCGGATGAACTCATCGAGCAGGTTCTCGGTGTGTCGCTCGTATTTGGGGATACCATAGACGGTCAGCTCAGTGAGGAACAACGGATAGCATTCCGTGACATCCTGCAGCGCGCGGTCGCCGGAGAGGTGGTAGAGTTCACGTTCGACATGACGTTTGGTGACCGCGTCGGTTACTTTGAGCAGCGCATGGCACCTGTTAGGGATGAGCACGGTGAGGTCTCAGCCGTTCTTTCCTCCCTCCACGATCTTACGTCGCTGATCAACGCGGAACGTGACCGCGACGCTACGGAGCTCCGCTTCGAAACACTCTTCCAGAATACGCAGGACGAAGTCCTGGTCTACGAGCTGAGCGATGAGATGCTGCCGGGGCGGATCCTCGAGGCGAACGACACCGCCTGCCGGTTGCTTAAATACGACCACGAAGAGCTCGTGGGGATGCGGGTTCAAGACATCGTGCGCGATGACGCCGCACAACTCGAACGCATCATCGAACAGCACCACGAAGGCGAGGTCGTTCGGATGTTCAGCCATCACGCGGCATCCGACGGTGAGATCATTCCCGTCGAAGTGATCGCGAGACGAATCGAACTCGATGGCCGGACGGTGGGCATCAGCACGGCGCGCGATATACGTGAGCAGCGGCGAATGGAAGAGGCACTCCGGAAATCGGAAGCCGAATATCGCATGCTCTTCGCTGCCAATCCCCGCCCGATGTGGGTATTCGATACGGAAACCTATCAGTTTCTGCGTGTGAACGACGCTGCGATCCGGCATTATGGATATTCGGAAGCAGAGTTTCTGGCCATGACCATCCTCGACATCCGCCCCGACGACGAGGTGAACCGTCTACGGGAATACCTGGCCGGGAGCTCCGACGCGCGCCGCCGCGCGGGTACATGGCTACATCGAAAGAAGGACGGCTCAATCATCGAAGTGAATATTGATTCGCACAATATCGAGATCGACGGACGGCAGGCGCGGCTCGTGCTTGCACTCGATGTGACCGAGACGAATCGTATCAGCCGGGAGAATTTGCGTTACACCCGCGAGCTGAAGCGGCTTTCAATGCGACTGATCAAGGCGCAGGAAGCCGAGCGCCGGCATATTGCGCGGGAGCTCCACGACGAGGCGGGCGCAATGCTTACCTCCATCCAGATGTGTCTTTCGATGGCACGAGATGCCGCTACTGACGACGTCGAGCGGACGATTAGTGACATTCGCGAGGCGCAGGATCTGACCTCCGAGCTTTCCGAATCCGTCCGCCGCCTGACGATGAATCTCCGACCGGATGTGCTCGATGACCTGGGGCTTCGGCCCGCGGTCGAGTGGTTTGTGTCCCGTTATCGTAGGCAGACGGGCATCGAGGTCGAGGTGCACGCCGCATTACCCGAAGGCCTGCGTTACGCACCAGAGGTGGAAACCGCCGCATACCGCATCATCCAGGAGGCGCTCACCAATGTGGCGCGGCACGCCGATACCACTACCGCTGTCGTCTCGATGGAGACGGAGGATGATGATAGTCTCCGCATAGATATTGTGGACCGCGGAAGAGGCTTCAACCGAATGGCCGTGGACTTTAGCGAGAGCTCGGGTCTGGCCAATATGAGAGAGCGCGCGCGACTGCTTGGCGGAATCACGCGAATTTGGAGCGAGAAGGGGGAGGGCACGCGCATTTCGGTTGTCATTCCCACTGAACTCGATGACACGGGTGTATGACCGATGCCTATTCAGATTTTGCTGGCGGATGATCACGAGGTGACCGTGCACGGCATGAGAGCACTGCTCGAGCGGCAGCTCGACTTTCAGGTTGCCGCCATCGCGCACGACGGACTCACCGCGCTGGAGTTGATCGAACAGCATAAACCGGAAGCGGCAATCCTGGATGTCTCGCTTCCCGGGCTCAACGGGCTCGACGTACTCGATGAAGGTATCCGTCGGTCTCCATCCACACGATTCGTGATGCTGTCGATGCATGGCGACGACCGCTACGCGATCATGGCGTTTCGTCGGGGCGCGCTGGCCTACGTGCTCAAGGGAGCGGATGCCGGCGAAATCCTCGAAGCACTGCGGAATGTGCTGGATGGCCGGCATTATCTCGGAAGCGGCTTACCCACCGATCTCATCGAGCGGGCGTTGACGGAGCGGCGCGAAGAAGATGACCCTCACGACTCACTAACGCACCGGGAGCGTGAAGTACTCCAACTGAGCGCTGAGGGCCTCACGAGTCAACAAATCGGAGAGCGGCTGTTTATCAGTCGTCGAACGGTCGAGAAGCACCGCGAGAATCTGATGAGCAAGCTTCAGCTCCAAAACCAGAGCGATCTCATCCGGTTTGCCATCCGCCGCGGCCTTATCGCGGGCGAATGAATGCCGCGGCGGCCTCACGGGTAATGGCGGGCCGTCAGATCGCGTACCTCATCCCGGTTCAGGATCCGCCATGACGGCGCTGAGACCGCGCCCGATTTATTGCGACGGAAGGTGGCCCGCAGAAAGACCTCGCGCCGCGAGGCCTCGGCGCCACGGTAGCTGAAATTCCCCCAGTGTATCACCCAGATGGCCTCTGCCGGATCGACGCCGTGTTCGCGGCCGATGAGCTCAACGAGATGTCGGATATCTGTCAGGGTGGATGGACCCGCATTATCTGCCAGTTCTCGCAGGACGACGACACTCGGATCGTCGGAACGACCGGGGAAGATGAGGACGTGGGTAGTACCTTCCCGCGCGTAGCTACGCCACCAAAAAGCGGTGTCGACGGATGGTTGCGCAGATGAATCGGCGAAAAGAGTCGCGGCTCCGAGGAAAAGAACGATGATACGAGCGAACATGGCGATCGGCGTGTCGAGTTTCCATTTGCAAGATGATCGCTCAGCGCATGCGTAACCCAAGTTGTGCGATGGAAGGAACCGAGGCGTCGTCCCTGCCGTCCGCACCGTGAAATTCAGACACTCAACACAGGTGGTCGTTATCGGAAGCCTCGATTCCAAACAGCGCGCGGAGCTTCGAAGCCGTGCGCACAAACTCAAGCCGGCACAGCATGTGGGCAAGGATGGCGTTACCGAGGCCGTACTTAACTCGGTCGACGAAGCACTGAATACGCGCGATCTGCTCAAGATCAGAGTCCTGGATAACGCGCCGGGCTCCCCACGGGAAATGGCCGAAGAGATTGCGGCCGCGCGCGATAACGTGCAGGTTGTTCAGGTTGTCGGACGTGTTGCCGTGCTATACCGCCCGCTTGAGAAATGAATAGAGGGGTGGTAGGGAGGATCCGTTACGGCGTCGCATCGACAAGAGGCTCCGGCTGCGTCGATTCTTAACGGATCCGTATCTTCATGTTTCGGTAATTCCGTGCTATCGACATCGGGCGGTTAGCTCAGTTGGTTCAGAGCACCTGCCTTACAAGCAGGGGGTCGGGGGTTCAAATCCCTCACCGCCCACCATGTGAA
>CBFGYX010000198.1:0-4117 GCA_965653075.1 uncultured bacterium | reverse complement strand
CTAACCCCGGGGCGTCGGTGCGATTCGTACCGTCAGGCGGACGCGCCGCCCTTCATCGTCCCACTTCGCCTCATCCGCCATACTCTCCATCAAGAAAACGCCGCGGCCGCGCTCGGCCGCGAGGCGTTCTTTCGACAGCGGATCGGCCACGTTTTGCCGAGAAAAGCCACCCCCCTGATCGGTAACCTGAATCGTTGCCTCATTATCGTGCGCCGTCAGCCGCACCTCGGCCCGGAGGTCAGGATTGAACTTGTTGCCGTGCTCAACGGCGTTGGTCGTGGCTTCGCTCGTCAGCAAGACCAACCGGTAGACGAGATCGTCGTCCTGATAGAACTCCGAAAAAAAACCGTCAGCAACTTCGACGAGCCACTCGAGTGCCTCGAACGTACTCGGCAGGCTCAGTTCGAGTGTATTGTCGCTGCGATGAGCTTTCATCGGCGTTCATTATGGGCTGATGGAGATGGTGTCGAGCAGTGATGCAAGGCGTTGAGTAAGTGTTCGCCGATCGAACTGCTTTACGAAATCGGCGTCCGGTTGTGGCACGGCGTCATGCAACCACTCATCATAAAGTTGGTTGAGCGCCCCAGCGATCTCCTCGGGAGCATCCGGATCGGTCGTAATGGCGGAACTGCAACGGCTTAGCAGATCACGTGCGGCTCCGTCGGGGACGAGCGCGAGAATGCGCCGTCCCGTTCCGATATACTCAAACAGCTTCCCGGTTGAAATCGATTCAGCACCCGGGCGTCGTCCAATCATCATCCACAAGACACTGGAGCGAAGTTGCAGGCGAACCGCGTCTGCGTGCTCGAGATATCCGTGGAATGTCAGGATCTCCGAGAGGTTCATGTCGCGCGCCAGATCGAACGCGTAGGACGGCAACGTGCCCGCAAAATCGATTCGGAGGTGCCGGCGGGCCTCGGGCCGGTGCTGGAGAAAACGCGAGCAGCCACGAAGGAAGGAGTCGGGGCGCTGCGCATCGTAAAAGATGCCCGTATACGTGACGCGAAATACATCCCGATCCGGTTGTACGCGCTCGGTGAGGTCTTCGGGATCGAAGCCTTGCTCGATAACATCAACGTGCTTCCCGGCTCGAGCGGAGATAGCGGACGCGATGACGGGATTGATCGTCACGATCGCGCGGGCCGGCTTGGTCGCCCATCGCTCCATAGACCGGTGGAGGCGGCCGTGGAATGACGTGGGATATACGTGGCGCGGGTTGTCGAGCCAGTCATCCCGGTAATCCAGCAATAACGGGAGGTTATGACGGCGGCTCAGCGCCGCGCCCACGAGGTGTGCCGTGTACGGGGGCGCTGTGCTCAAGATGGCATCAAACCGATGCTTACGCAGGAGACGGCTGCCTTCCCTCACTGCAAATGGCAGCCATCCGATTTTATTATCCGGGAGGAATACCCACTGGCTAAGTTCAGACAGTGATTTGCGGCGTGATTCCTCGGGCAAAGCCACTGTCTTACTCGGTCCAAAGATTCGGGTGGGATCGACGCTTGCCGTTCGGATAATCTCGATCTCCCGCTCATCGATTTCATCTTCGAGCGTGGCATCAAAGGCGAAGTACCCTCTCGGCCGAACCGTTAAAACCGTTGGTGTCCAACCGTTATCCGGCAGGTACTTGACAAAGCGCGCGATACGCTGGACGCCGCTCAGCCCCATCGGCGGGAAGTAGTAGGCGATAACGAGTAGGCGCTTCGGGGCTATGCTCGCGGTATCTCGGGCCATGCGCTCACACGCGAATCAGCTCCTTAGTCGATGTCGTCAGAACGTCAGCTCCTTTCTGACCGACGACCACCAGGTCTTCAACGCGTACCCCAAAACGTCCCGGTAAATACACGCCGGGCTCTAGGGTCACCACGCTGTGCTCGGGAATTACACTTTCGGCGTTGTGAGAGACACGCGGCCATTCGTGCGTCTCGAGTCCGACGCCGTGACCAAGGCCGTGCTGAAAATACTCGCCGTAGCCGGCTTCCCCGATGACGTCCCTCGCCACGGTATCGAGTTGGACGGCTTCAACGCCCGCCCGTGCTTCCGCGGTCGAGCGCAGCAATGCTTCCACAACGACGTCGTAAACGCGGGTCGCTTCCTGATCGGCAGGCTCGCCGATGGAAATGGTTCGCGTCATGTCTGACGCATAACCGTCGATGACGCAGCCGAAGTCGAGCACCACGAGATCGCCGCGTTGCAGCCGTCGTGCGGACGGCCGTGCATGCGGTAACGCGCCGTTCGGCCCTGATGCAACGATGGGTTCAAAGGCCATCCGCTCAGCGCCGAGCCTGAGATGCCGGTAGACGATCTCCGCGGAGAGCTCGGCCTCGGTCATGCCTTCCCGAATAATCGATAGGAGCTCGCCGAAGACAGTGTCGGTGATCTTCTGCGCCCGCCGAATGGCATCGATTTCAAACGGCGATTTACGAGCGCGATGTTCTGCCAGCAAGCGGCTCCGGCCGATGAATTCGGCGCTCGGCGCCGCGGCCGTGAGATCTCTATGCGCCTTGACGGTTAGCGCATCGTGTTGAAAGAGGATGTGCTCCGCCTTAGCCAGCAGATTGAGTTCGCTGACGTGCTTGAACAACGGTCCCGAGGCAATCGCCACTTCGGCGTCACTCACCTCCTGAGCCGCCTGCACCCGATAGCGGCCATCGGTGACGAGCGTGGCGCCGTCGGTTGTGACGACCAGAAGTCCGTTCGAGCCACTGAACCCGCACAGCCAGCGGACGTCAGCGAGGTCAGTAACGACCGCCGCGTCGGCTCCGGCATCGGCCACGATGCGGCGGAGGACGTCGACTCGCTGCATCAGGAGCGCGTGCTGTAATTTGGCGATTCCTTCGTGATCGCCACATCATGCGGGTGGTTCTCGCGGATCCCCGACGCCGTCACGCGCACGAACCGGGCCTTCTCGTAGAGATCGGCGACGGTGGCGCAGCCGCAGTATCCCATCGCCGCGCGCAATCCTCCGATCATCTGATACATGACTTCGCTGAGGGTACCGCTATAGGGTACGCGGCCTTCGATGCCTTCCGGGACGAGCTTCTTGATGTCGTCCTCTGCATCCTGGAAATATCGGTCCTTGCTTCCCGACTGCATCGCGCCGACCGAGCCCATGCCGCGGTAGCTCTTATACTTGCGGCCTTCGTACAGGATGGTCTCGCCCGGACTTTCTTCGGCGCGGGCGAACATCCCACCAATCATGACCACGTCGGCGCCGGCGGTAAGTGCTTTAGGAACGTCGCCGGTTTGCTTGATGCCGCCGTCTGCGATGACGGGAATGCCGAGCGGTCTTGCAACCGAAGCCACTTCCATGATCGCCGTCAGCTGCGGTACGCCAACACCTGCAACCACGCGGGTCGTGCATATCGAGCCCGGCCCGATGCCTACTTTCAGCGCATCTGCGCCTGCATCGATCAGGTCACTCGCCGCCTCAGCCGTCGCGATGTTGCCCGCGATCACCTGAAGATCCGGGTACGCCGTTTTGACTTTCCGAACGGTCTCGATGACGTTCCGCTGGTGGCCGTGGGCCGTATCAACGGCAACGATGTCAACCTCGGCTTCGACGAGTGCCGAGATGCGGTCGAGGATATCCGGCGTCACGCCGACCGCCGCACCTACGCGCAATCTCCCGTGATCATCCTTACACGCGTTCGGAAACTTCCGCTTCTTCTCGATATCCTTGAAGGTGATCAGGCCGCGGAGCAAGCCGTCGTCGTCGACTACCGGCAGCTTTTCAATCTTGTGCTCCTGCAGAATCTGCTCGGCCCGATCGAGGTTCGTCCCGATGGGTGCGGTGACGAGGCCATCCTTCGTCATCATCGTGTGCAGCTTGACCCGTCCGTCTGACTGGAAGCGGAGGTCACGGTTTGTGACGATGCCGACCAAGCGGCGGTCTCGGTCGACGATGGGGATACCGCCGATCGAATAGCGCGCCATCAAACGGCGGGCGTCGGCAACCGTGTCGGTCGGCGAGAGCGTAATCGGGTCAAGAATCATCCCGCTCTCAGAACGTTTGACACGTCGAACCTCGGCGGGCTGCTTCTCTATGGACATGTTCTTGTGCAGGATGCCGATTCCACCCTCGCGCGCCATCGCGATGGCCATGTCCGCCTCGGTG
>CBFGYX010000197.1:0-4119 GCA_965653075.1 uncultured bacterium | reverse complement strand
TCCATCGACCGGTGGCTGGAATTGACGGAGGCGATCCTTCTCCTCAACTTCAGTCATTTTCTTCTCTACGCGGTCGAAGGCTGCCAGGTAGCGACGCACGCGCCGAGGGTTTTTCGATGTGACGTCTGCACGCACCAGCGCCATCAGATCCTCGATGTCATCGCCGGCATCGAAGAGAAGGCGGCGCACGGCCGAGTCGGTGACCTCGTCGTCCACGAGCGCAACGGGTCGATGATGCAGTCGGACGAGCTTCTCGACGTACTCCATCCGTTCATCGAGCGGCAGCTTTAAACGGCGGAATACGCGCTTAACCATGCGGGACCCCACGTCTTCATGGCCGTGGAACGTCCATCCGGCAGATTCGGAGTAGCGCTTCGTGCGAGGCTTACCGATGTCGTGCAACAGCGCGGCCCAGCGTAACCACTCGGTGTCGGAGCACGGGCGATTACTTGTAGCCTCAATCAGGTTCTGTAGGACCTGGAGCGTATGATAAAAATTGTCCTTGTGCCGGCGCCCATCGATCGCCTCGACACCTTGCAGGTCGGCCAGTTCTGGGAGGATCAGGTTTAGCAGCCCCGTTTCGAATAGGATGCGGAAGCCCGTTGCCGGGGTTTTCGCACATACGATTTTCTGCAGCTCTTCCGTAATCCGCTCCTGGCTCAGGATCTTCACCCGATCCCGCTGCCGGGTCATCGCCTGAAACGCGTCTTTGCTGATCCTGAAGTCGAGTTGGGCGGCGAAGCGCGCGCCGCGAATCATCCGCAATGGATCGTCCTCAAACGTCGTCTGCGGCTCGAGCGGCGTCCGCAGGAGTCCCGCCTCGAGATCGGCGATGCCGTTGAACGGGTCGACGACGTCTCCAAAACGATCAGGTGCGAGGTGTATCGCCATTGCATTGATCGAAAAATCCCGCCGGCGCTGATCTTCTTCGATGGTGCCTTCTTCAACGATGGGTTTACGTGAATCGCGGCGGTAGCTCTCCTTCCGCGCGCCGACAAATTCGAGTTGCATCGAGGTGTCGAACTGTCCCTCACGCACACGGACGGAAGCCGTACCGAAGTTCTCATAGACGTGAACGGTTTCGCCGCCCAGCTCTTTCGCAACGGCTTTGGCCAGGCGGATGCCGCTGCCCTGGCCTACGCTGACGAAGTCTATATCGGTGGTTTCGCGGTCGAGCAAGGCGTCTCGAACGACGCCCCCGACGGCGTACGCTTCGATGCCTGCTCGTTCGGCGACCTTTCCAACGGTCCGCAAGACCTGGAAGTAGGGTCGACTCTCTATATGTTCGGTGATATTGATCATTAACTGGCCTGGCCTTCGCGGCGGATGAATTTACTCAACCGCCTTTTGGATCATCGACGTGTCTGGTCTGCGCTCGCCATCTTCGGCGATATCAGGAACGCCGTTCGATGCTTTGCGATAATAAGGGCTTCACAAAGGTGTAACAGGTGTCCGTCCACTTACCTAACGCTGTTATGATTTTTTCTCTCCTACGTCGCGGCATTTCGATGCCCGCGCTCGTGCTTCTGTGGCTGTTCGCGGCAACCATGCATCCCGCCGCAGCGCAGCAGAACGGTATCACACCGCTGCAAGTTGCCCAGATCCAGACAGCGTCCAACCCTCATCTGACCGAAGATGGACGTCATGTGGTGTTCACTCGGTCGATCCCGGTAGACCCGCGTGAGGCCAACGAGACCAACTCGACTGAGCTCTTTGTCTACGATCTCGAGTCGGGCACCGAGCGGAGTCTTTACTCCGAAAGCCGCTTTTCGGGGCTGGCATTACGCCCACAATCGGATGCGGTTACGTTCCTCGCCCGCCGCGATGGGGATGACCGGACGTCGCTCTACCAGATCGCGCTATCGGGTGGCGTTCCTGAGATGATCTATTCCTTCGACCGCTCGATCTCTGCTTATCGATGGGCGCCGGATGGTGATCGCATCGTGTTTGTCGCTAACGAAGAGCTCGAGTCAATGGCGTCGTCGCTGCCGTATCAACCGGAGCTCTTCGAAGAGACGTTCGCAAATCGGCTGGCGTATGTGGTCTCGGTTACGCAGGGCGACGTGAGACAACTCGGCGCCGATGGATCGTTCTACATCATGGCATGGAGTCCGGACGGCAGGCGTATCGCCGCGTCGGTGGCGCCTGATGCTTCGGTCGATGCCTCGTATATGCTGCAGCGCGTGCACGTATTTGACGCCGCATCGGGCGAGGTGGTCGCGCGGATTGACAACGAAGGTAAGCTGGGCGATATCGTATGGAGCCCGGATGGATCGCAGCTTGCTTTGCTGGCGGCGGACCACATCAACGATCCGATCGCGGGACGCATCATGACGGTGCCGTCGTCGGGTGGATCGCCGACGAATATCCTGCCCGACTTCGAGGGCAAGTTTGAGAGCATCGACTGGACGCCCGACGGAGTGATCCACTACCTGGCGAGTGAAGGCGCCGAGCGGTCGTTCGGCACAATCCGTTCGGATGGTACCGACATGAACCGGATCGTCGAACCCGGCGGTCGGGTGATAACGTCGTTCTCGACGCCCCGTCACGGCCAGGTTGCGATGACCGCGATGGCACCCGAGCACCCGAACGAGGTCTTTATCCTCCGAGCCGGTTCCGGCGAGCCTCAGCGCCTGACGAATTCCAACCCGTGGCTTGACGGTGTTGCAATGGGTCGGCAGGAAGTCATCGAGTACCCGACGCGGGACGATGCCTATCAGGTTGAAGGCATCCTGATCTATCCGGTCGATTATGTCGAGGGTACGAGCGTGCCGCTGATCACGGTCGTGCACGGCGGTCCGGAGTCTCACTATACCAACGGGTGGCTGACGGGATATTCCAGCCCGGGACAGATGGCTGCGGCGAATGGCTACGCGGTTTTCTATCCAAACTACCGTGGCAGCACCGGGCGCGGCATCGAGTTCGCCATGAGCAGCCAGGCCGATCTGGCCGGAGCCGAGTTTGATGACGTGGTCGACGGAGTGGATTACCTCATCGCGCGGGGTATTGCCGATGGTGACCGCGTTGGCGTTACCGGCGGTTCGTACGGGGGATATGCCACGGCGTGGATGAGCACCCGCTACAGTGAGCGTTTCGCCGCCGGCGTGATGTTCGTAGGCATCAGCAACAACATCTCGAAGTGGGGCACGAGCGACATCCCGGAGGAATTGTACCACGTACACGCGCGCGAGCGAGTGTGGGATCACTGGCAGAAGCACCTTGAGCGTAGCCCTATCTACTGGGTCGAGAATGCACAGACGCCGCTGTTGATCATGCACGGTAGCCAGGACACGCGCGTGCATCCGGCACAATCGCTCGAGTTGTACCGGCATATCAAAGTTCGGCGACCGGACGTGCCCTTGCGGCTCGTTTTCTATCCGGGAGAAGGCCACGGCAACGCCCGCGCGTCGTCACGCTACGACTACAGTCTCAGGATGCTGCAGTGGTTCGACACGTACCTGCAGGGCGACGGCGCCGAGATGCCGTCGGGCCGTATTGAGATCGAGCAGGGTGCTTTCGGCACGGCGGCTCGTTAACGGACTGACACCCGACGCTTCCTCAAACACTTCAGCCCCGGAACACACGCCGTTCCGGGGCTGTGTGTTGAGGCCGAGTTGCGAAGTTGAGTATCGATGTTGAGAGGTGCTGTGTTGTTGGCAAGGCAGGCTAATTCTCTACGATGGGACCTTCAAGCGTCGCGTTCAGGGATTCAGGCGGCGCGTCGAGGTGCTGGTGTGACGCGGTCCGGGGTTGGAGTGCCGCCGCCGGGGGCTGACGCCGGACGAGTGGTGCAGGAACGCCCCGGTTCAGGTTCAAGCTTCGAGCTTATGCTGTGAACGATCAGCTGTAATCCGTCAAGGCGTAAGTTCTGAACCGTAGTATTAATGCTCGCTGCTCACTCCTCAGAGCTTTACGTTTGAAGCGAGCAGCTTTAACCCGCTGGATTTAGCTTACACTTAGAGCTATAGCTTACTGCTCGCCGGCTTCCCGGCAATTAAAGGTCGTCCTTCCCCATGAAACTCGCGCTCGCTCAGATCAATCCGGTAATCGGAGACCTGCGTCATAATGCCGACGTCATGCTCGAGAATGTGTATGCTGCACATGAGAACGGCGCAGACC
>CBFGYX010000196.1:0-4159 GCA_965653075.1 uncultured bacterium | reverse complement strand
TTTCCCCCAAAACAAAAACGTGAAGACGCACCGCCACCCAATCGAACCGCGCGACCCGATGACTCATACGGGTGGTGGACTTCCGTCCTCATCGGGGAGATTGTATCAGGGAGATCGACGCCTCTATCGGTTAATACCAGCCGCAATGGCCCACGTTTGTCACGGTTGGGCACAAGTTGCGATGTACGCGGTGCGTGCATGAGGCGCATCAGAACACCGCCCACAGAATCATCAGCAGCACGAACGCGATCGCTGCGACAATGACGCTGTTGCGTTGCTTCGGCAGTTCGTAGCCGCAGTAAGGGCACTCGTCGACCTTCGGATCGATCGGGAGCGCGCAGGATGGGCATCCAGTCGTTTTGTCGGCCATGCGCCTTGATACGACAACGGCCGGCCCACGTTCATGAGCCGGCCGTTAAGCCGTTGATCTTTACGGATCAGTTCGCCGCCGTAATCGGCATTCCGTCTCCGTCAATATAGCGGATGTCGCCGATGCCGAGGTCGCGCAGCCCTTGCTCGACCAGGGCGCGATCGCCGACCACCACCCACACGAGGTTGTCGGGGCGCACAAACTGTGGCCCCGCCGCATGCACATCATTTAGCGTCAACGAGCGGACGGCCTGCTCGTATGTGTCGTAGTAATCGTGCGGAAGGTCGTACTGCACGATTTCCGTCACCGAGCCGGCCACGGAGGTGAGCGTCTCCCAGCGGCCGGGAAGCGTCAACGTTAATCCGCTCTGTGCGCGCGAGAGCTCGTCGGCCGAGAGCGGCCGGTCTCCCAGAACTTCGGTGAGCTCGCGGTGCATCTCGGCGACGGACTCCGCCGTCTTATCGCTCTGCACGGGTGCGTAGGCCAGGAAGAAGCGCGGACCCGCGGCGTCGAGCACCAGCGACCGGGCGCCATAGCTCCAACCCTTGTCCTCGCGCAGGTTCATGTTGATGCGCGACGTAAACGATCCGCCCAGCACGCGGTTGAACGCCTCAATAGCCGTCTCGTGCGGATTCGACTTCGGCGGCGCCGCATTCGCCGCAAAGATGATGCTCTGCTGCGCGCCGGGTCGGTCCATCACATACACGACCGGATGGTCTACGCCGGCCGGAGCGCCGACATTCTTCTGCGGGACATCGCCCCGCTGCCAGCCGGCAAACTGCGCCTCCAGCATCGGCACGATCTCGTTGAGCGTAATATCTCCCGCCACGACCAGCACCGAATTGTTCGGCCGGAACCAGGTCTGGTGGAAGTTCACCAGATCATCCCGCGTCAGCGCGGCCACCGTGTGCTCATAACCTGAGCCGGTGTACGGGAGCGAGTATGCGTGACCCTCGCCGTAGATGAGGCCAGGCAAGACGCGCAGACCCATCGTCAGCGGCTGCGACTTCTCCTGCTGGATCTGTGCCAGCTGCTGTCGCTGCAACCGCTCGAAGTCTGCCTCATCAAATGCCGGCCTCAGGACGACCTCCGCAAAGAGATCGATTGACTCGTCGAGGTTGTCCTTCAGCGCCGACATGTGGACGGTCGCCACGTCGAGTCCGGCCGACGAGCTGAGCTGCGCGCCCAGCAGATCGAGGCGCTCGCTGATCTCGAAGCCGGTGTAGTTCTCCGTGCCCTCGTCGAGCATTTCCATCGTCAGCGCGGCCGTGCCGGGCGTGGCGAACTGATCCGCGGCGTAGCCGGCATCTACGAGGAGCCGCATTTCGACCAGCGGCACGGTAGCGCGCTCGGCCAGGACGACCTTCATGCCATTGGAGAGCGTCGTCTCCTGGATGTCGGGGAAGTCGGCGGCGGACGGCGCGCCGGCATCGGGAAGCTCCGAGCGATCCACGCCTGCGCCAGTTGCCTGAAGCTGCGGATACGGCCGCACTTCAATCACGTGAACACCGTCAGAAAGCCAGTTGCGGGCCGTCTCGTGGATCTGGTTCGCGGTGGCGTTCAGCTTGCGCTGCATCGTCACACGATAAAAGGACGGGTCGCCGGCGTAGACGGCGTTCATCGCGAGGATATCCGACTTCCCACCGAAGCCGCCAATGCGCTCCACCCCACGCACGAAGCTTGCCCGCTGCCGCGCGCGCGTCAGCTCGAGTTCTTCCTCCGTCGGACCTTCATCGAGAAAACGAGCCAACTCTTCGTCGAGCACGCGCTCCAATTCCCTCAAGTCAACACCCGGCCGCGCGGTGGCAACCACGTTAAAGAGCCCGGCAATCTCACCTGCCTGGTTATACGCGAAGACACTCGTGGCAAGCTCCTCCTCGTGGACGAGGCGGCGGTAGAGGCGAGAGTTACGGCCTGTGCTCAGCACCGATGCCGCGATATCGAGGAAGTCGGCATCGGCCGAGCCCCACTCGGGTGCCACCCACGTCTTGTAGATGCGCGCTTGCGGCACGCGATCCTCGAGTACCTCGCGCTGCTCGCCTGTCCGCTGCGGAATCCAGCGCTCAAACTTCGGGATGGGCGGCCCCGGCGGGATATCCCCAAAATACTGCTCCACTTTGGCCAGCGCCGTCTGCGGATCGATATCGCCCGCAACCACAATGACGGCGTTATTCGGTCCGTAATACGTGCGGAACCACTCGTGGACGTCTGCCAGCTCCGCCGCGTCGAGATCTTCCATCTCGCCGATGACCGTATGGGCGTACGGATGCCGCTCCGGCCACATGGCATAGGTCAGGCGGTTGTACACCTGTCCGTACGGCTGATTCTCACTCTGACGCTTCTCATTCTGCACCACTCCGCGCTGCTCATCGAGCTTCTCCTGCGTCACGGCGCCGAGCATGTGGCCCATCCGATCGGATTCCAGGAACAGCACCATATCCAGCGCGCCCGTCGGCACATTCTGGAAGTAGTTCGTGCGGTCCCAGTTCGTCGTGCCGTTCAGGTCGGTGGCGCCCACACGCTCCAGTGGCTGGAAGTAGTCGTCGTCGTGGTTTTCGCTGCCGTTGAACATCAAGTGCTCGAACAGGTGCGCGAAGCCCGACCGCCCCTTCGGCTCGTTCTTCGACCCCACGTGATACCACACATTGACCGCCACGATCGGCGCCTTTCGATCTTCGTGGACGATCAGCGTGAGTCCGTTATCAAGCACGAATTGCTCGTACTCGATCTGCGGTATGTCCTGCGCACGCGCCGCCGGCACGAGACATAAAAGCGCCAGCAACAGGCAGAGGGGATGGTTTAATTTTATCATTGCTCTCCGGATGGATGATGGAACGGGTCAGCTCAACGAGTCGAGTTCTCGGAGCAGCGCCTCGGCATCGCGCTCTGAAATCTCGTCTACGGTCGACGCATTTTCTGCCCGACGAGTCGACGCCGCCCGAGGTTGCACCGCGTAATTCAGCAATATCGTTGTGAACGCCGCCGCCGCAAAGCCGCCGATTAGAGCGGCCAGAAGTCGTTTCATTGCAGGCAGGAATTAATCTGATACGGATGGACTCACTTCGTGGCCGCAATTTGAGAAACCGCCAACGTAACGCCAAGACAAAACCGGCACCAGCATAGTTCGCCGGCCTCAAACGGGTCCCATAGCATTCTTGGGTTCTGACTGCTGCATGATTGGGGAAGAACCGGGTACGGCTTTGCCTTCGTTCACCGTCTGTGCACCGGGACGGTGATGGCGGGCGCTTCGACCGCGTCGCTCTTTTACCCAACGCGGGACGCACAGTCTGAAGCCGTGCCACTCCACACCGTGCCTGCATCCGCCTTAAACTTTTTGGCCGACACCGACGTTGCACCGCCCACTGATTGAGCCCGGTCGGGTCGAGTCCTCGACTACCATCGTCCCCCTCGCAGATCATTTCCGGTTTTGCATTTTCGGTTGCTCATTTTCATATCGCTCCTGATGCCCGCGCTCTCGCCGGCCGCGCAGGCGCAGCACCAGGGTGCCATCCGCATTGCCGCCGTCAAGTACGGAGGCGGTGGCGACTGGTACCAGGCGCAGACGCCGCTGCCGTCGTTCCTTTCCTTCGTGCGCGAGCATACGCTGATCGACATCGCGCCCGAGGCCGACGTCGTCGAGCTGACCAGCGAGAACCTGTTCACGTATCCGTTCATCGTGTTGTCAGGCCACGGCAACATCTCGCTCACCTCGCGCGAAGTCGAGTACCTGCGCACCTACCTCGAACGCGGCGGCTTCCTCTACATCGACGATGATTATGGCCTCGATCC
>CBFGYX010000195.1:0-4164 GCA_965653075.1 uncultured bacterium | reverse complement strand
GGCCGGTTCGTAGCCATGCGCCTCGATCCTCCCTTCGTCGAGGCGGAGCGTGCGGAGAAAAAAGATGCGCCCAAACCGGGCATAGCTCTGCTCGATACGTCGACGGGCGACGTCGTGGAGTACGATGAGGTCGATCTGTTCGCGTTCTCGCCCGACGGCCGCTGGCTAGTGTGGCTCCGCGCGTCTGAGACGGATGCACCCGAGACGGATTCGATAGAGGCGGATACAGCGGAAACTGATTCCACTGAGATCAATGCCGACCGAAAAGGTGCGCCGATGACGTTGCGGAATCTGGCGGATGGCACCGAGCACCGGGTAGCGGGCGTCGGCACGTTCGAGTGGGCCTCGGCCTCGCCAAGGCTCGCGTTTTCTCTTACGCGGGATTCCCTATCGACGGCGTTGCGCGTTGCAGATCTGTCGTCGGCAACACCGAGCTTTATTGATGTACATGCGGCGCCGGGGCACGAATACGCGCAGATCACATGGACGAGCAAGCATGCGAACGACGAACGCCTCGCTTTTACCGTGCGCCCCGAATTAGATGACGAGGCAGGCGATGAACCCGCACAGGCCTATCTGTGGGCGGATGGGGTGGTTCGGCACGTGGCGATCGAGGATCAACTTCCCGAGGGATGGACCTTGCCGCTTCAAGGATCGGTGTCGTTCTCGCGGGATGGCGAGCGCCTGTTCGTGGGCGTTCGTCCGCGCCACGAAGACGACGATGCGCCGGCAGACACAACCGAGGCGGCGCTCTATGACGTGGATGAGATTCTCCGCGAGGCCACCGTCGATGTCTGGCACGTAGATGACGCGCGCATCAAAACGCAGGAGCGTCAGGTCCGCAATCGCGAGCGCTACGCCACCTTCCCCATCGTCTATCACATCGATGACGGACACGCTGTGCTGATAGGCGGCCCGGACCGTCGGCCGGTCGCCATACCGGACAACCCGCGCACCATCATCACCACAAATCCCACGCCGTATCTCCCGCTCATCACATGGGAGGGCTCGTTTGCGGATGTTTACGCCGTGGACATCCAGTCAGGCGAGGAGCGGTTGATTGCAGAGCGACTCGAAGCACGTCCGCTGCTTTCGCCCGACGGTCGGTTCGTCGTCTATTATGTGGATGAAGCCTGGCACGCCGTCGACCTCAACGCCGGAATCACACACAACCTGACAGGTCACCTTCCGGTCGGTTTTTCGGATGAGGATCACGATTATCCGCGGCCCGCGCCGGGTTATGGGATAGGTGGATGGGTTGGGAATGACGCCGTTCTGATCTACGACAAGTTCGATATCTGGCAGGTGCCGTTGACGGGCGGCAATGCGATCCGCCTCACGGACGGTCGCCCCGAGCACCGCATCTTCCGTGTGATCCACACCGATCGCGATCAGGAGTTTTTCGCTAGTTGCGAAGCGGTCCTGCTCTCGATGTACCACGACCGGAATAAGAACTACGGCTTTTACCGCGCCGTGATCGGCCGGGAGGGCGTAGAGCGTCTCCTCGAGGAGGATGCACGGTTCGACTTCATCACGAAGGCCGACGACGCATCCATAATCCTCTACACGCGCGAGCGCTTCGACGAATTCCCCGACATCTGGATGAGCGATCTGAGTCTCCGGTCTCCGCGCAAACTCACGGATGTGAATCCGCAGATGGCGGATTTTCGCTGGGGAACGGCCGAGCTCATCGATTATTACAACATCGACGGCATCCCGATGCAAGGCGTCGTGATGAAGCCCGAGGATTACGATCCGTCGCAGACATATCCGGTCATCGTCTACTTTTACCGCTTTTTCTCGCAGCGACTGCACGAGTTCAACCGTCCGCAGATCAACCACCGGCCCGCGTTCCCCTTTTATACGGGACACGATTACGTGGTCTTCCTGCCGGACGTCGTGTTTGAGGTCGGCCGTCCGGGCTATTCGGCGACGAAGAGCCTCGTGCCGGCGGTCCAGAAACTCATTGACGTGGGTATCGCCGATCCGGAGCGAATTGCGCTGCACGGCCATTCGTGGAGCGGCTACCAGACGGCGTTCGCCATCACGCAGACGAACATCTTCCGCACGGCGATCGCCGGGGCGCCGGTTTCCAACATGACGAGTGCCTACAGCGGCATCCGCTGGGGAACGGGGATGGCGCGACAATTCCAATATGAGATGCAGCAAAGCCGGATCGGCGGCTCGCTCTGGGAGGCGCGCGATCTCTACATCGAGAACTCGCCGGTTTTCTACGCCGACCGGATCCACACGCCGCTGCTGATCATCCATGGTGATGATGACGGCGCCGTGCCGTGGGAGCAGAGCATCGAGCTGTATCTGGCCATGCGTCGGTTGGGGAAGGAGGCCGTCTTCCTGCACTACCGCGGCGAAGATCATCATCCGGCGTCATATCCCAACAAGTTGGACTGGGCAAAGCGGATGAAGGACTGGTTCGATTATTATTTGAAAGACGTGCCCGTCGCGTGGATCGAGGAAGGGGAGGCGCCGGTGTATCCGGATTGATCGCGTGCTCGGTTAGTCGAGGAGCGCCGCGAGGCCGGTAGCCCGCCGCTCTCGGCGCAGGGCGGCGGCTGCCACGAGCTCGACATCGCCGATGATGGCGACGCTCTTTCGCGCACGCGTGACGGCCGTGTAGAGCAGCTCTCGTGTGAGTCGTTCGGCATGCTCTTCTTCCGGAAGAACCAAGACCACGTCGTCGAACTCCGATCCCTGGCTTTTGTGGATGGTCATCGCCCAGGCGGCCTCGTGAGAGGGCAGACGACTGACCGGCACTTCGCGGATTTCCTCGCCGGCGGGGAAGCATCCCACGAAACGCCCATCCTCCTTTCCCCACAACACTCCTACATCGCCGTTGAAGAGCGAGACTTCGTAGTCGTTCGTGTTGATCAGGATCGGCTTCCCCGAGTACTCGTCTCCCCACGGGCGCACCTCCTCCTCGAGCAGCCACGCTTCGAGTTCTTCGTTCAGCGCATCGATGCCGTAGTTGCCCACACGCATCGGACTTAAGACGCGCACCCGGTTCAAGTGCTCGAGCGCCTCTCCCGGCGTCGAGGACCCGACGAGCAGCCGAGCGAACTCACGTACCGGACGGCGGATCGTGCGCTTCAACTCGGATCGAGATACCAGTGATAAGTCGGCATGGCTGCCATTGGTAAGCACCTCTTGCACGGCTTCGGTATCGCCGTCTCGCAGCGCGTAGGCGAGCCGTCCGATGCCGGAGTCCGGCCCGAAGCGGTAACCTTTGCGCAGCGTCACCACGGCATCCTGCATCCGCTTAGGCGAAGGATCGATCGGCGGCAGATGCACGGCGCCGAGCGACTCGAGCAGCGACACGAAGCTCGCCGATTTGGATTCGGATGCTCCCGCGCGGCTCAGATCGCCAAACACGAATCCCGCCTCCACGCTCGGCAATTGATCGGGATCTCCGATGAGGATGAGCCGCGTGTCGTCATCAAGCGCCGTGAGAAGCGATGTGAAGAGTGCGTGGTCGATCATCGAGGCCTCGTCGATGATGACGACATCAGCCTCGAGCGTCCGGTCTCGATCGTAGGTGAAGCGTGCCTGCGATGGACGATAGCCCAGCAGACGATGCAGCGTGGCGGCAGTGGTCGGTATTCGCGCTTTGAGCTCATCATCAACGTCGAGCCCCACGAGTTGGCCGCCGATACTCTCTGCCATTCGGTTGGCGGCTTTGCCTGTCGGCGCGGCGAGCTTGATTCGCAGCTCCGGGTCGTTCTGGAGGAGCAGCGCCATCAGCCGGATGACCGTCGTCGTCTTTCCCGTTCCCGGCCCGCCTGCGATACATAGGAACCGGCTTCGCATCGCGGCAGCTGCTGCAACGGACTGCCAGTCGACCTCGGTCGAAGACTGCGGATCGAACAGCGTCGTGAAAAGCGGCCGTACCTTTGGGATGTCGATTTCCCCGTCTGCTGCTTCCCCCCGCGCCTGCACGGCGTCTCGGATCCTCTGCTCTCCCGCATGAAATCGCCGAAAAGCGAGCCGGTCGCCGTCGAGGATCAGCGGCGTACGGTCACCCGGCCGACCAACGATCGAACTGGCTTCGAGTGATGAGCGAAGGGTCTCCGCATCTGGCAGTTTGATACCCGTCTCGTTCAACGCCCCGGTGCGCACAGCAAGGTTCAGGTCGACAGCCGTATGGCC
>CBFGYX010000194.1:0-4192 GCA_965653075.1 uncultured bacterium | reverse complement strand
TTTTACTGGGGATGTAACCAGTACATCATCCAGCGTGCGCTGGCAGCGAAAGACCTGCGCGAGGCACAGCGTGGCCTTGCCTTTGCCGCGTTCATCAAGCTTCTCCTGCCGCTGGTCGTCGTCATACCGGGTATCGTGACATATGCCCTTGATGCTCCGATCACGCGCGGCGACGAAGCTTATCCCTGGCTGCTCGGCCAATTCCTGGGTTCCGGCGTGCGCGGCCTTGCCTTCGCCGCGCTCGTTGCGGCGGTCGTTTCATCGCTTGCCTCGATGATGAACTCCACCGCCACCATCTTTACGATGGATCTCTACCGCAACATGTTCAAGACGGATGCCTCGGAGCAACATTTGGTGTCGGTCGGCCGCGTGGTGAGTCTGTTGGCCATCATCCTTGGTGTGCTTGTGGCGCCGCAGCTCGCCAATCTCGACCAGGCCTTCCAGTACATCCAGGAGTACACCGGCTTCATCAGTCCGGGCGTGCTGGCCATCTTCGTTCTCGGACTCTTCTGGAAAAAGGCCACGCCGAACGCCGCGCTGACGTCCGCCATCCTGAGCATCCCGCTGTCAATCGGCATGAAGGTGTTGACGCCGGGCCTGCCGTTTATGCACCGGATGATGGCCGTGTTTGTGATCTCGATCCTGCTGATCGTGGTGATCTCATACCTCGAGGGCAAAGGAAAGGACCATCCAAGGGGTATCGACCTCAGCTCGATCAAGCTGGTAAAGGATCCTGTTTACAACATCGCGGCCTTCGCCATTCTCGCCATCACGGCAGTCTTGTATGCGCTATTCTGGTAGGTGCCGACTCGCAGGCGGCCGGTAGCTCGCCGGCCGCTGCGCCGGTTCATTTGACGAGGGAAGCGTCAGGCTGCGGCAACATCCGCATCCACTTCCGAACCTTTCTCTTCCGGCTCACGGATCGGAAGGACGACTTCAAACCGGCTCCCTTCGCCTACCGTACTCTCTACGTCGATCCGTCCACCGTGGCGCTCAACGATGCGCCGCACGATGGCCAGCCCCATCCCGGTGCCGCTATAGGCCGAGCGGCCGTGGAGGCGCTGGAAGGGAGCGAAGATCTTGTCGATGTATCGGAGGTCAAAACCTATTCCATTGTCGGCCACGACGATGTGGACGTTCTGATCGTTTTCGAATGCCTCTACGCTGACTTCAGGCGGAACGTCCGGCCGGTGGAATTTCAACGCGTTGCCGATCAGGTTGCGGAGCAGAAGCTGGACCTGCGCCGGGTCCGACACAACGGATACATCCGCCCTGACATCAACGCGGCCGCCGACTTCCTGGAGCTGGATTTCGAGATCGTTGATCGCCAGCTTGGCCGCATCGTCGACATCCACACTCCGCGCGGGTTGAACGTGCGTACTGACACGTGAGAACTCGAGCAAGTCGCGCAGGAGCTGACTCATGCGCATCCCCGCTGCCGACATCCGCTCGACGTACGCGCGGCCGTCGTCGTCCAGCTTGTCGCCATACTCCGATTCCAGAAGTCCGGCAAACGTCGTCACCTTCCGCAGCGGCTCCTGGAGGTCGTGCGACGCGGCATACGCAAATTCCTGCAGTTCCTTATTACGCAGCTCGAGCAAGCGGTTCGTCTCCGACAGTTCCGATGTGCGCATCCGCACCCGCTCCTCCAGCGTTTCGCTAAGGCGGATGAGCTCGGCTTCGCGATTCTTAAGCTGAACGGCCGCCGTATGAAGCGCCTCGGCCACGCTATCCGTCTCTTCCATCCCCGTTGGGCGAGCCGCCGGAATCTTACCTTCGCCCAGCGCGCGCGCATCCGATGCGATTGACTCGACCGCACTGGCCACACCGCGTCCGATCCATCCTGAAAGCGCAACGGCGAGGCCCACGATCAACGCCGACAAGCCGAGCGTCAGCAACAGCATCCTTATCGCGGAGGCGTGGAGAATATTCTTGGGGGCCGTCACAACCACCGTGTAACCGGTACTGGCCGAGCGGCTGAAAGCAGCGATGACGGGCCTCCCATCAAGGTCGGTTCGCATCGAAGTGCCCCGGTCCGATGTCCGCATCATCCGAAGGAACTCGTCGCTGACCGCCCGTCCGGTCGAGCCGCGCGCATTCCGGCTGCGCGCTACCACGACGCCGTCGCGGTCGAGGACAGAAGCCACCCATTCATCCGGCAGCTCCTGCTGGATCAGCATCCGGTTCAAATTCGAGGGCAGTTTGACCAGCGAGAGCCCATAGATGGTTTCGCCGTCCACAATGATCGGGACGGACACCATCACGCCGTCGAAACCCGGCACTACGTTCCGAAGCAGGTTGGTGATATGTGTGTCGCCGCCGCGAAGGTCATTCACAAGCTCCGGCGTTGTGTTGATATCGGGAAGGTCGATGTCGGCGGGTTCGTTCGTATTCAGTATCTGGCGGCCTCCCTGGCCAATCAGTACGAGCCACTCATCCCGTTGAACCACCCCGCGGGCCTGCTCATAGAAGTCGTCGAAGTCGCCGCGATGTAGCTCCGGAGACGCCGCCAGGCCCCGCAACAGGGCAAGCGACTGCCCAAATTCGCGCCCCGTCGAGTTCACCAGCCCGTGAGCCGTCTCCGAAAGCCGCTGTTCGACAGTCGCGCGTTCATTTCGATGCCCTCCCGCAATGAGCACCGCGGCAAGCAGCATCATGGGCACCACAATCGACGTCACGAGCACCATCAGGCGCCCACGCACCGATGACGAAAGCGCTCGTGTCATCGTATGGATGAATAACGACCTCATAACGACCAGGGGGTTGTCAGCGTTGGCATGCAACGCAGCAGGCGATTATGTACACGTCTTCCAAGATCGGAAAAAAGTACAAATCGGATTCGTATCGAACCGACCGGCAACGGATCCACGCGCAGCGGCCTGCCTATCGGCTGGTTGTTTTGGGGGAACCGGGTTCGGCCGGGCCGCGGTTCACCGCTGTGCGCCGGGACGAATGTGCTCGCCGCGTTGAGCCACGGCTCTTGCGTCGATTCCCTCGGACGTATATCCGGGGCGTTAGGGAGACCTCTCGCCGTATTGCAGGGGATGTCCACGTAGAAACCAGGCATTCGTCGTCCCATCCGCTGCGGCGTTTCGGATTTTCTCTGCATCTCATCCCCACAATAACATTTCGTGGTGGAAGCGATTGCGGACGGCGATCAGGAAACACACGCGCTCAAGCGGTATTCTCGGAGCGGTGCTACCAGACTTAGACATTCCAATTCTACCCGAGCTCTGACCGTTTCGGAATGCCGCGATTCGCAACTCGACCTCGTCAAATTGATCATTACGAGCTGAAAGACAAGCTCGGCGAAGGTGCCGGCGGTGTCGTCTATCGGGCGTACGACACCGCCCTTCAGCGAACAGTCGTCGTTAAACTGCTCCACCGGTCGCGGACCGTCGAGCGCAATATGCTTCCGCTGATCGAGGAGGCGCGGCTCGCATCGGCCATCGATCACCCGAACGTCTGCACCGTATTCGACGTCGGCGAGACGGAGGGTAGGCCGTACCTCGTCATGCAGTACGTCTCGGGCAAGCCGCTGTCCGATTACATCCAGTCGGGCCCGTTACCGCTGCCGCTTGTCCTGTCTTTCTCGGCGCAGATTGCCTCAGGGCTCGCAGCGGCGCATCGGCGAGGCATCCTCCACCGCGACCTCAAGCCCGCCAACGTGATGGTCACCGAAGAGGGCTTGGCGAAGATTCTCGACTTTGGTCTCGCCCGCCGGGCGCACGGTTTTGAAACGGGCGGGCCAGTTGATGGTGGCACGGGAACGACGGACACGCCTTTCGGCACGACCGCCTACATGGCGCCAGAGCAATTCGTGACACGCCGGAGCTCGGAGCAGACCGACCTCTGGGCGCTGGGCGTGATCATGTTCGAGATGGTGAATGCGCACCATCCGTTCTGGTCGGAGGTAATGGATCCCGCGCAGATGGCGCACGCCATACAGTCGCGCCCGCTGCCCGATCTGCGCCGGCAGCGGCCCGAGCTCGATCCCGCTCTCGTCGCCATCATCGAGCGGCTGCTGGCCCGCGATCCACACGCGCGCTACCAGCAGGCCACGGAGGTGCGCGATGCACTTCGTTCGCTCGCCCGGGCGCACGATGTCGATCTCCACGGGATTCCCGACGAGCTGCCGGTCTTTGCCGCGGCGCAGACAGATGACGCCCGGACCGGCTTCTTCACGGCCATC
>CBFGYX010000193.1:0-4193 GCA_965653075.1 uncultured bacterium | reverse complement strand
TTGCCACCGCAGCCCGGCTTTTTACTTTCATTCAGTCTGCTAAGCCCATGCCCACAAGCATGACCGGTTTTGGCCGAGGCTCGGCCGGCCGAGGTGGCATCGATGCGACGGTCGAAATTCGCAGCGTCAACGGGCGCTACGCCGAGGTTTCCGTACGCTCTCCGAAATCGCTCAACGAGTATGAGCAGGAGATCCAGACCATAGTGCGAAAGCGCGTAGAGCGCGGACGTATCAACGTGCAGATCGAGATCGATCGGCAAGCGACGGGTGATGAGCTTCATCTCAGCGTCGACCCCGTTGCGGCGCGTGCGTACGGCAGTCTCCTCCGACAGCTCGCCGAGGAAGCGGGCGTCGCCGGGGAGGTCAGGCTCGAGCATGTCCTGCAGTTCTCGGATGTGTTCACCACGCAGCAGCAAGACGACGACATCCCTCGGCAGCACTGGCAGGCCGTACTCCCGGCACTCGAGGAGGCCGTTACGGCTCTCGTCACGATGCGACGTCAGGAGGGAGAGACGCTCGCCGTGGAGCTGCATAACCGGCTCGACCTTATCGAAACGGAATTAGGCGAAATCGAATCCGCCGCGCCGCTTCGTGTTACCGCTGCACGCGAACGCCTCCATCAACGGCTCGCAGACGTGCTGGGTGATGAGCGCATCGACCGCGACCGGCTCGAACAGGAGATCGTGATGATCGCCGACCGGCTGGATATGACGGAGGAATGTGTCCGCCTTCATTCGCATCTTACGCAGTTCAGAGAGGCATTATCGGCCGATGATGCGATCGGCCGACGGTTGAATTTCATCTCTCAGGAGATGAACCGTGAGGTGAACACGATCGGCTCGAAAGCAAACGACGCCGAAATTGCGCGGCGTGTCGTGGTGATGAAGGAGGAGCTCGAAAAGATCCGGGAGCAGATTCAGAACATCGAATGAACGAGCCCCGGATCATCGTCTTGACGGCCCCGAGTGGCTCAGGCAAGACCACAATCGCAAGGCGGCTGATGGACGCCCAGCCTTCCCTCCGGTTTTCGATCTCTGCGACGACTCGACCTGCGCGTCCGAACGAGCGCCACGGTATTGACTACTATTTTATGACCACAGACCAGTTCGAAGCTGAGATCGAAAACGACGCCTTTGTCGAGTATGAGGAAGTCTATCCGGGTTGCCTCTATGGCACACTGCGGAGCGAGATCGACTCGGCGACGTCGGACTCGCCGATGCTTCTCGACATCGACGTTAACGGTGCACGGCGCGTGAAGGAACTGGTGGGAGACGATGCGCTCGCTATATTCATCCGTCCCCCGTCGGTTGATGCACTCCGGAAGAGACTGCTGAGACGGGCGACGGAATCGGACGCATCGCTCAAGCAGCGCTTAGAACGAGCCGAAATGGAGATGTCGTTTGCCGACGAGTTTGACACCGTGGTCATCAACGACGACCTCGAGACCGCCACGGCGGAAACCTTGGACCTGGTCCACCGTTTTCTGTCGGTCCCTCGCAACGCCTGATGCTATTTAGCTTGATGCAATCATCCAGGTGGGCGCAAGGGCCGTTCGCGCGATCAGGATCCGAGCATCGTGCACGTCATCATCAACAATTATCACCGGTACTAACGTGAGAACCCTGGATCTCGACGAGCTCACGCTGCAGACAGCCAACATCTACGAGGCCGCCGTCATCCTGTCAAAGCGAAGCCGACAGATTGCAGCGCGTGAGAAAACTGAACTCGACGACCGCCTCGCCTATTTCGAAGGCTTCGGCTCTGACGTTGAGAACATTCGGATGCAGGAAGAACAGGCGCGGGTATCTCTCGAATTTGAGGTAAAGCCCAAGCCGACCGAGCTCGCTGTCAATGAAATGCTCGAGGGCGAGATCTACTTCCGTCATCCGAGCGAAGAAGACTAATCGTCTGCCGTAGTTGTCGCGCGCCGGCACTTCACACCTCGACTTTGCAACAAGAATCCGGCTCCGTCCGGATTTTTTGTTATAAGCCTCATGTCATCTTTCCGACAGCAAATCGAAGGCAAGCTCCGCTCGCGCCGCATCATCGTAGGCGTAACCGGCGGAATCGCAGCGTATAAGTCTGCCCTGATCGTGCGCCACCTCAGAGCGGCAGGCAGCGAGGTACAAGTGATGATGACGCCGGATGCTGCGCGGTTCATCTCACCCCTGACACTCGGCACGCTGTCAGGCCGCGATGTGCCGATCGAGGTTTTTCCGGAGGACGAAGAGGGTGGATGGACACGCCACGTTCATCTGGGTCGATGGGCGGACCTCATCGTCGTCGCTCCGGCCACCGCGCAGACTATGGCTAAACTGGCGGCGGGCAATTGCGATTCGATGCTCACGGCGACCATCCTGTCGGCAACCTGCCCGGTACTCATTTGCCCGGCCATGGATCACGACATGTACGTGCATCCCGCTACTCAGCGCAATCTGTCGACGCTCCGCGAGTACGGCTACGAGGTGCTTCCTCCGGAACAAGGTGAACTAGCCAGCGGCCTCATCGGTGAAGGGCGATTACCGGAGCCGGAGGCGGTCGTCGACCACATTATCAAGCGGCTGAATAACTCCGGGCCCCTCTCGGGGAAGACGGTCCTTATCACGGCCGGCCCAACCCAGGAGCCCATCGATCCCGTACGGTATATCTCAAACCACTCGACGGGGCGAATGGGATACGCCCTGGCCGAGGAGGCGCAGCGGCTCGGGGCGAGCGTCACCCTCGTCAGCGGACCAGTTGCTGTTGAGCCTCCGCGGGGTGTGGAGGTTGTGAACGTGATCACCGCGGCCGACATGGCAGCGGCTGTCGAAGCACGAGCCGGAGCCGACGTCATCGTAATGGCGGCCGCCGTGGCTGACTACACGCCTGAGAATCCAGCCGATAAGAAGATCAAGAAGTCGGGCTCGGAAGAGCAGTCAGTACGGATGACCCGCACGGTCGACATCCTCCAGACAATCGGCCAGAATCGACGCGAAGGTCAGACAATCATCGGTTTTGCGCTTGAGACCCATGATGCGATCCGCAATGCGCGGGCGAAACTCGAAGCAAAAGGATCGGATTTCATCGTACTGAACTCGCCGACATCGGAGTCCGGCTTTGCCACGGAGACCAACCGCGTGACCATCCTTGGACGTGACGGCACCGAGCGTGAATTGCCGCTGATGACGAAGGCGGATGTCGCAGCCGAGATTTTCCGCGTGGCGCTGTCGCTTGACTGATGTTCATTTTTTTGCGGCGCCAGGGCTAAGTACCTTACTGCTTCCCCCCGCAGTCATTATCTCCTCCGTCGATCGATGAAAGAACTCATCAGGCAGGCGCTCGCATTCGAAATCGAGCTCGGCGGGCCGTTCGTCGTGTTGCCACCCGATGAACATCAGCGCGCATCGCGTCCACCGATGGCCTATCCCGACAAGGAAGAAAAGCTGGATGCTGTCACGGCCGGCGACCAGATCGTGGCTGATCCGACGGTTAGTGGAGACGGCCCCTGGCATCGCTTTAGAGAGTTGATCCCGCCGGACTCACCGATTCGAGACATGACAACGCTCGATGAACTGCGGGAATACGTTGCATCCACCATCCTCATCCCCATCGATGAGACGCGGACGAATCCGGTTTTTGGGGTTGGGAATCCAGGCTCCGACCTGATGGTGATCGGAGAGGCGCCGGGTGCCGACGAAGATCGCAAGGGCGAGCCGTTCGTAGGACGCGCCGGTCAGCTTCTCGACAAGATTCTCGCGGCTATCGGCTTTTCGCGACACGACAACGTCTTCATCGCCAACATCCTGAAGAGCCGCCCTCCCAACAACCGCGATCCACAGCCGGACGAGATCCGAGCCCACGTTCCTATTCTCTACAAGCAGATCGAACTCATCCGCCCTCGGCTCATAATGTGTGTGGGCCGGGTCTCCGCGACCACGCTACTCGGGCGGGATGATTCGCTTAAGAACTTGAGAGAACGCTTTCACGATTTCCACGGCATCCCGCTGGCCGTCACCTACCATCCCGCGGCACTGCTCCGTAATCCTCAGTGGAAGTATCCCACATGGGATGATGTGCGGATGGTTCGTGCACGCTACGATGAACTCGTGGCGCAGGTCAGCGCCTGACGGGAATTGTGCTTTGATTGATTGATAATGGAGAATGAAGAGCTACGTCCGCGTCGGTTAAGTATCGACCCCGACCTGGGCAGCCAG
>CBFGYX010000192.1:0-4198 GCA_965653075.1 uncultured bacterium | reverse complement strand
CGGCTACGCGCGTTACACCGGCGTCAAAATGGAAGCGGTTACGAGCCGTAAACCCCCGGTTCTCGTGCAGAAACCACGAAGATGGATGGATTACGGCGGGTCCTTTATCGCCACGAGTGCGCCGAATTTTTTGAGGAAGGATTCTCTCAGGCCAGTGGCGCGTGCGACGGGCGGAGGCAGCTGTGGCTGAGATCGTTCAGCCGGCCGCCTGGCCGGCTCGGGATATACCCCGATGACCGGTTTCAGGCGTGACCGGACGTCCAGTGGATGGCGTGCTGGAGCAGTTCGGAAACCGAGTCGAAGCCGAGTTTTTCTTTGGCGCGTCTCCGGTAGGTTTCGACCGTTTTCCGGCTCAGACTCAGCCGGTCGGCGATCTCATCCACACCGTGGCCCTGCCCCAGCATCTGGAATACCGCCATCTCGCGGTCGGTAAGGTCATCAACCGAAAAGCGCAGCGTCTGGGTACTGCGGCCGCGCACCACTTTAGTGAGAATACGGGAGGCCATCTGGCGGCTGAGGTAGACTTCACCTCGGATGGCGCAGCGCAATGCTTCGACCACGCTCTGTGTCGGGGCGTTCTTCATCACATAGCCGAGGGCGCCGGCACGGATGGCCCGCTCGGCGTAGGCCGACTCATCGTACATGGAAAAGACGACGACCTGGACGTCCGGAAACTGGATCCGGACGTTCTGAACGAGGTCGAGGCCGTGTGCGTCTTTGAGGGAAATGTCGACGACGGCTACATCCGGACGGACCTTCTCGATCAGGCTGAGCGCTTCGCCCGCGGAGGCCGCCTCGCCGGCGAACTCCATGTCCATCTTAGTCGAAAGGGTATCTGCGAGCGCCTCGCGTATGGCGGGGTGATCGTCGACGATTAAGACGCGGATCTTGTCGGCTTTGGGACTCGAAGGCGCGCGCATGGTTAACATCCCGTTCCTGCTGTTCATTGACTAGACAGACCTGTCAGGCCTTCCTCAAGTGAAGAACGGCGAGCATCCGGGGAAGAACATCTCCGGCGCATGCTCTTGCGCATGCCGCCGGACGTCCTCACAGCCGAACCCTACCAAGGCGCCCGTTGCCGTTCGAAAAACTCCGATTCAGTGACTCCTGCCGCAAGAAACACCTATCGACCGGCGGACTGCCGATACCTTCGGCAGATCATCGAATGTAATTTTAGCGCATAAAGTTAGCTTTCATGGGTCCGGTGGCTCATCCGCGACCTGAACGGGCCCATATCAGGCGAAATTCGAGCTATTTGCGGGGCGACAAGCTTGCTCCTCGGCTCCTCGGCATGCGCCGGGTGACTCATCCTTCCTTCCGTATTCACGCCGATGCCAGGTGTCAGGGGAGGTACGGCTCGACGGCGGCGACGACCGTCTGTCTTAATCCACGGATCAAGTGCTTCTTAAGGGAAATCCTGGAGTGCACCATTCTGATCGTCCGCACCGGCTTCGGATCATCGAATGGCCGCACGGACTGCGGTGAGTGTGACCCCTCGCCCGTGACGGCAAGCCACGGCAGCAGCGTCATTCCTTTGCCTCGGTCGACGAGCCTTTGCAAGGTCTCAAGATTACCGGACTCGAATGACGCACCTCCGCTCTGCCGCTCATTCGGCGGGAGAAGTTGGAGCACTCGCTCACGGAAGCAATGACCCGGGCTCATGAGCCAGAGGTCGGATGGGTCAAGATCGTCGGGGCGGATCCGCTCTTTCTGATAAAGCCGATGTCCAACCGCAACATATCCCACGAGGGGCTCCTCGTAGAGCGGCTTCTCGATGATATCCGGAGCTTCGTATGACGTGGCGACGATACCCGCATCGAGCAGGTCTCGCCGCAGCCGCTCGATGATCTCGTCGAAGCGCAATTCGTCAAAAGTGAGCTCGACATTTGGGAAGCGACGACCATACTCCTGGATAATGATCGGAAGCAGATATGGTGCGATGGTGCCGAGAATGCCAATCCTCAGTCCGCCCGACATCTCCCCCGTCGCTTCCTGAACGACCGCTTCGAGCCGTGCCGCTTCGGCCAGGACGATTCGTGCATGGGCGATGACCTGTTCGCCTAATGCCGTCGGGACGATTGGCCGGACGCTTCGATCAAACAGGATCACGCCAAGCCGTTCCTCCAGCTTCTGGATCTGTTCACTCAAGGATGGCTGCGAAACGTGGCATACGTCGGCAGCTCGACCAAAGTGACGATACGTGTCGAGAGCAACGAGATATTCGAGCTGAAGTAAGGTCATCAAATTGCCCCCATCATAGTCGCCGTCATTGCATCACACCGGTTGATCATAGGCTTTTCCTATGATAGCATCGGCAAGTACGATGAAACAGGAGCGCGGGTAGGGGAATCTGACTCGTGTATGGAAACCCAATCCTCCATCTTCCAACCTGACCTGCTCGTCCTGGGCGGTTAGCGGTTCGCACCTGAACCAAAAGGGCGGCCGCGGGCCGTCATCAGATCACGAGTACCCTCGGTCGATCACACGCGCTGATCCGTTTCGAGGTACACCCTTCGAGGTAAACCTGCCGAGTAAAACCATGGAAACTACCCTCAACCGCATCTACATCACCGCGACCGACCTGGAAGTGCTTTCATCCGTTCTGGGCAAGGCCGCAGCGTCCGACCCGCCTCACATCCGCTTGCTCCGCGAACGCCTGGCCGAGGCCGAGGTTGTGCCGACCGACGGTATTCCTGCAGGTGTAATCGGTCTGGGCTCTGAGTTCCGCATCCGGGATATGGACACAGGTCAGACTATGGACTACACGCTGGTGTTGCCGAAAGACGCCCGGTTGGAGCGCGGGTATGTATCCGTTGTCGCACCTATTGGCGCTCAGCTCCTGGGCGCCCGAGAAGATCAGATCATTACCTTCAAAACGCCCTCGAGCTCACGTCGGTTGAAGGTGGGTTCAGTCGCAAGCAATCAGTTTTCGATGATTAACGCGTAATGGCAAGGGTTCTCGGTCATCGGTCTTCATTTTTTCCGTTAGCCGGCGCCCGAAGACCGGCCGCTCAAAGCCGACCACCGACACTCTATAACTCGAATTCCGTGTGAACCGTCCTCTGTTTTGAAACCCTTGACCTAACTCGAAGCCGTTCATGAACGCGAAGGATGTTTGGCCCATCTAAACAGAACTTGCGTCATGAACATATTGAAGCGCCGAAAGCAGTTGATGATCGTCTCCGGCACGCTGCTCGTTGCCGGACTCATCGCGGGGCACGGACTCGGACACTCAGCCGTCGCGGCGGTCTTGTTGATTCTGGCCTCCATCGTTGCGGGGTCGGACATCGTCGTCCGCGCGTGGAACTCACTCCGTGTCAAGCACATCAGCATCGAGCTGCTCGTCACGCTGGCGGCGACGGGCGGTATCGCGATCGGGATATATGAGGAGGCCGCCGCGGTAACGTTCCTCTTCTTGTTCGGGGCGTACCTCGAAGAACGGACGATTCGCCGTACCCGCAAAGCCCTCGACGACCTCGTTAACACGGCGCCGGTCAGCGCTCTTCTTGTTGAAGACGGCTCGGTGCGCGAGGTGCCGGTGCATCAGGTGCCGCTCGACGCCATTGTTCGCGTGCGTCCGGGCGATTCCGTTCCCGTCGACGGCACCGTTGTCAGCGGCCACTCCACGATCGACGAGAGCGCCATCACCGGAGAGCCGCTGGCGGCCGAGAAAACCACAGGCTCGTCTGTATTTGCCGGAGCCGTCAACCGGGCCGGCATCATCGACGTCCGCGCCGAACGAGTCGGTGCCGAGACCACCCTCGCACGAGTTATCCGCCGTGTCGAGGAAGCACAGGAGGCCAAGGTCCCGATGCAGCGCTTCATCGAGCGGTTCGCGCAGTGGTATACGCCCGCCATGGTGGCGGTTGCCGTCGGCGTCCTCATCGTGACGCGCGATCTCGTGCCTGCGCTAACGCTTCTCGTCATCGCCTGCCCCGGCGCCCTCGTCGTGGCCACGCCGGTTGCCATTGCAGCCGGTATCGGCCGGGCCGCACGCGGCGGGATGCTCATCAAAGGCGGTGCGTTTCTCGAGACGGTAGGTAATGTGTCGGCGCTCGTGCTCGATAAAACGGGCACAATCACCGAAGGCAAGCCGCGTGTGACACAGGTGCTTGGTTTTGCCGGAAACGACCGTGAAGATGTCCTTCGCTGGGCGGCCATCGCCGAGCAAGGATCATCGCACCCGCTTGCGCAGCCC
>CBFGYX010000191.1:0-4220 GCA_965653075.1 uncultured bacterium | reverse complement strand
TCATCAAGCAGGTTCTGCTGCTCGTGCTGCGCCTCGTACTGATACAAGCCCTGGCCGCGGATGACGAGCCGCTCGTCCATGAGCCGCAGCGCGACGCCATATGAGACATCGAGGTCCTGCGTGTTCTCGCCCTGCACGCCCAGGTTCACGTCGAGGTTCGGGACGGCCTGGCTCAGGTATCGGTTGAGCTGCGTGGCTACGAGCTGCGACAGACTGTGGAAGGCGAGCTGGTTGCGCGTGGCCGACAGCGTCTCTTCGCCGTATGACGTGAGCGATGTCGTCAGCAGGAATGAGTTCGTGAGCATCACGCTCGTGGCGTATTCGGTTGAGCGCTCCGGCTGGTTGAGGATCGACTCGATGCTCTCGTATGCGGTGATGGTTTCGTGGCTCGTCCGGTCGATCTGAAGCTGGAGGTCAACCATCGGCGCGGCAACCCGTCCGGTGATGTTAAGCTGGACGATCAGGGGGATCCTTGCCCGGTCGCTCACCACGATGGGCAATCCGGCGGCGGAGGCTCGTGTTCGGTACGAGGCCATGATGTCGAGCGCGGCGTTGTCAGGCTCGCCATCCCACGTAATCGACCCGCCGTCGATCAGAAAGCGGCGCACGAACACATCTCCCGCGGTGAAGAGATAATCGCCCGAGTCGACTTCGAGCGTGCCGTAGACGGCGTAGTCGCCCTCAGTTCGTAGCAACTGGATGCGGCCGCTGCCTCTCGCGTTAATGACATCGCCGCTGACGGGGTCGACCACCAGGTGGATGCCCGTTCCCTGCCCGGCAAACATATTCAGATCCATCTCGATGCCGTCGACGAACATCCGCTCGCCCTCGGGCCGGGCGTCGAGCAGGTTGCGGCGCTGCGTCAACTCGGCACGCGTCGGCGTATTGCCGAGCGAATCGGCAAAGACGATATAGCCGGCATCGGATGCGCCCATTCCTTCATGGATGGCGATGAAGATGTTGCTCTCCGGGGCGATAACGGCATTAGAAGAGTACAAGCGCGTGTGATCGAGCGGCCCCGTCAGCGTGACGTCGCCCGACGCGCGTACATCGCCGAAAAAGCCCATGTCAGACGACGACGCCACGTTCATGAACTGGAGCCGGTCGAGCTCGGCGCTGAGGTCGAAGCTAAAGAAGCGGTAGTCGTTGAAGAGGATCCCGCCGTTCACGAGCGCGCGGCCGCCCGTGGCATCGGTGACTGTGGCATTGTGTACGCGGATGGCATCGGCATCAACCGACACGTGGCCGTCGACCTCGTATCGCAGGTTGAACTCCGGAATCCGGAGCGATCCATCTGCCAGCCGAAGAAACGCATCAAACACGGGCCGCCGGAAGTCGCCCGCGATGTGGCCCGTTCCCGAAAAGACACCTCCGGCATCGGCGATCTCATTCCGGAAGATCAGATCCATAAAAAAGGCGTCGGCATGGCGAACATCCAGCATCAGATCGAGCAGCCCCGGGTCGATCAGCCGGCGATCCGGCCCGGGCACGGGTAACTGGAAGTGACCATGGACGCGGAGATCGTTCAGCGCTTCACCGCGCGGCACGCGCGGGTCATCGACGGCGTTCTGTCCATCAGCAAGCGGGGAAAGGACGGCGTCGAGCTCGATGTCCGGCCGACCCGGTGCATAGCGGCTGTGCAGCATGAGACGGCCGAGGGGCCGGCCGGCAAGTGTCAGACGGCCGACTTCCGCCTCGCCCGTCAGCTCCGGCCGCGCGAGTACGCCCGTTAGCGCGAGGTGGCCGTTCAGCACGCCGCCGATCGGATCGGTCATATGAAGCATCTCCGACAGGTCGTGCAGCCGCACGCGTTCGACGCCGGCATACAGCGTGTCGCGCCGGCTGTTCGAAACGACGCCTTCAAGCTTCAGGCGTTGCCTCGTCTCCACCGGCTCATCGCGCGCGGCCAGCTCAAGCCCGGTCACCTCGACCGCGTCCGAGTAGAGCAGGATTGGCTCAGAGGAAGCAAGCGTCCAGGCTGATGCAGAGGATTGGAGATCGATCCTGCGAAATTGCAGCCTGTTATGGCGCCGACCAACCTGTACATCCGCCGCGACGTGCAGCGCTTCATGTTCACGTTCGCCGTGCGACTGGATGTCTATCGTTCCTTCTCTATCCGCAAATGCGAACTCCACGCCGGCATCCCGGAAACGCTGTCCGAGCGCATGGAACGCCGCCGCGCTTAGGCTGAGGTCGGCCGACGCAGAGTCGTGGATGCCCGATACACGGTCGGCACGCACCGTGAACGCCGCGCTTAAGTCGGCCGCGTTGATCGCACTCGTGATGATCGAGTCGGCGCGGATGCTGCCTTCGGCGGTAAGCTCAGAGCCGAGTGAGGCGCTGAGATCGAAAGCGGCGTCGGTGTTGAGCCCGGCGAGGCCCGGATAGATCGATGACAGAATGCGGCTGCCAACGAACCGGCCCGATGCGGAGAGGTGTATCGGCGCCGTCTCGACGAGCCCCGCCGTTGGTGCATCGGCAGCGATTAAAAACTCATCGGAATCATATCGCTTCGCTCGCTCGCGCTGCGCCGTTTCAGAAACTGCTCGCGCCCATCGGTCGATTTCGGCGAGGAGAGCCGTCGGGCGGGAGTCAAATCGTACGTCGGCGTGCAGCACGTCACCCCGCAGGCGGATCTCAGGATATCCGCGCGGTCGCTCGATCACGAGGTGGTGCCGATGCGGCGGGATGACGTCTTCAATGCCGTCCTTCCAGATAGAGGAAGGATGGACGTCGGCCCGGACTTCAAGCTCGAGGTCGTCGAGACCGCGTCCCTGTCCGGTTAACGCCACCTGGCCGTGGATGCGCGTCGAGAGTTCATCTCCTTTGAGCCACCAGTCGGCCGCATCGAGGCTGCGGATCGTAGCGTGCGCTGCAAACGACGGCACGTCTCCGCGCGTCCCGTACGTGCCCGTCATGGTGGCGACAGTGACGCCCTGCCGGGCACCGGCACGCGCCGTTACGACGCCGTTGGCGAGGTTGAGATCGACGCCGAGGCTGTCGAACATCCGGTCTCCGATGCGGCTGCTGCCGAGGTGGCTGCGAAGATCAATCGTTGCCGGCCGGCCGTCGACAAGCCGTCCTTCCGCCCGCACCACGCCGTTGATGCGCGTGCCCGCCGGGACCGCATCGATGAGCACCTCCGGCTCAACGCCCGTACCTCGAAGGTCAGTCAGAAAACTGAGCACGCCGTCGCGGCTGTGGTTCAGACGCACAGGACCCGCGACGACGCCGCGCTGAGTGTGCAAACTGAATGTTCCCTCGAGCGAAGCCTCGCTACGGCCGTCGTCGGCGAGGTTCACCACCCCCGCGGCGATGGCTTCGATATCGGACCGGCCGAGGCGCCGGTAGCGATATCGAAGCCATCGCCGCGGGGGTGGTGAACCTCGCCGTCGACAAGCCGTCCTTCCGCCCGCACCACGCCGATGATGCGCGTGCCCGCCGGGACCGCATCGATGAGCACCTCCGGCTCAACGCCCGTACCTCGAAGGTCAGTCAGAAAACTGAGCACGCCGTCGCGGCTGTGGTTCAGACGCACAGGACCCGCGACGACGCCGCGCTGAGTGTGCAAACTGAATGTTCCCTCGAGCGAAGCCTCGCTACGGCCGTCGTCGGCGAGGTTCACCACCCCCGCGGCGATGGCTTCGATATCGGACCGGCCGAGGCGCCGGTAGCGATCTGCCGGTAAATCAGGCAGCAGAGCCGCGATATCATCCGGGTAGAGCCGCGTTGAAGAAAGGCCGAGTTCGAAGTCGGCTTCATGCGGCAGTCCAAGGATACTGCCCGAGAGCTCGACGCGCGATCGATTGTGGGCGAGTGATATTTCCTCGACGACAAGCTGGTCGAGCGCGCCGTGAAGCCTCACGTTGAGCGTCGTCACGCCGTGCAGCGGCGACGCCGGGAAAATCCGCCGAAGCGTCGCGCCGTCGATCTTCGACCGGTCGATGGTGAGATGTGGATCGACCGTTGCCTCGACGTCCGCATCCATGGGGAGATGCGCGGCGAGGTGCACGTCGGTTTCGCCCGAGCGGATGGCCATTCGGGGGATGGTCAGCCGGCGGTCCCGAAAGACCAGGCCGCCGTTGATCTCAAAGGTGTGATCGCTGCCGTCGTCGAGACGAAATCCGAGCTTGCGGAGGGTAAGCGTCGTCCCCGTTCCGCCGGTACCAAACGAGGCGTCACCGTTGATACTTCTCGCGGCGGTGTTGGTATAATCAAAC
>CBFGYX010000190.1:0-4224 GCA_965653075.1 uncultured bacterium | reverse complement strand
ATCGATCTCCAGCGGATCGAGATCGGCCGTGAGCGTGCCTGCTCCTATCGTATCAGCTTCTAACGTATCGACATCAACAGCATCGAGCGGTGCCGGGCGGTCATCCTCAAACACGCGCGTACGGTACAGGGGGAATCCGCCTTCGGATGCCGCCGTGAAGTAGATATGCCAGTCGTCGGGCGACCAGCGCGCCCGCTGCACCGAGCGGTCGAAATCAGCAGTGAGGAAGCGATGGGCAGACGGATTGTCGATGGGGAAAACGCCGAGCTCGGTTTGCGCGTAACCGGGATCCGATGCATCCTGCGCGAGAAAAGCCACGGTGCGGCCGTCGCTCGATGCCTGTGGCGCGCCGACCTGATATCCATCGATCGAGAACAGCCGCCGCGGAGTGTCCTGATCGGCATAGGCGATGTAAATGTGGCTGCGGCGCTCGAGATCGGGATGGATGTGCGGATTCTGCCAGCCTTGCAGAAGCAGTCGATCGCCGTCGGGATGCCACGCGGCAGCGGCGTAAGACCCCCAGTCGGCCGTGATAGACCGCGGCGCCGACCACCCGCCTGACTCATCTTGTTCGATCACGTAGTAATGCTGCAGCTCTAGGTTAGGGGAGAGGCCGCGCTCACCCTGGAAGTCGAGCCGGTTGATCACGCTCACGTTTCCGTTCCGGCTGTTCTCGGCCAGCCACGCCCGCACGGCGTCGGGCGAGCCATCCGGCGATGGCATAACGGTTCCATCGGACGGAACGCCAAGGTCTTGCATCCACGGGGGATTGCCGTAGCGCTCGCGTGCTTTCTGCTCCGGCACGCTCGCCTGAAACACGATCCGATCGCCGTTGGGTGACCACTGTGGAGACGCCGTGCCGAACTCAAACGATGTGATTTGCCTGGGCTCGCCGCCTAAAAGCGACAAGACGAAAAGCTGCGGACCGCTATCTGTAGCACGCACGAAGACAAGCTCGTCGCCATCCGGGTGCCACGCGGGGTTTGAGGCGCCTTCAGGTGCGAACGTCAGTTGCCTCGGCGCCGTACCACCACCGGCTGATGCCAGCCAGAGCTGGTTGTCATAGCGATAAGCGTCGCCGTCATCATCCTCCACAATTGTCCGCGCCGTATAGACGAGATTGCGACCGTCGGGGGAGAGCACCACATCCCCGAGCTGTACGATACTGAGCATGTCGCTCGCGACGATTGGATTATCGCCGTTCTGCGCGGCAGTCGAGGACGAGAGAGGCAGAAAAAGAACGAGCCAGAGAACAAGCGTCCGGAGCATGAATCAGTCGGGAGAAGGCGGATGAACACGTGCCGGAACTTACAAGGCTTCTTCAATGAGTCGCAACGAGATACAAACTGCGGTCCGAACCCGTACGTGATCGTAACCGGGTCGACACGCAGCGCCCGTATATTCGAACGCTTAGCGTGCTGGGGCATATGACCGGCATTCAATTAATGCCCCGGACCATGAAACTGCATTACAGCGAATACGGCAGCGGCGAGCCGCTGATCATCCTTCACGGATTTCTCGGTGCGTCCGGTAACTGGCACACGCTTTCGCGCAAAGTCTTTGCCGAGCATTTCCACGTGTACACCGTCGACCAGCGCAATCACGGCCGGTCGCCGCACGACGACCGCTTCGACTACGAGACGATGGCCGAGGATCTCGTGGTGTTTATGGATGAGCACGGTATCGATAAAGCGCATGTCGTAGGCCATTCGATGGGTGGAAAGACGGCTATGTATTTCGCCTCGATGTATCCCGAGAGGACGGATCGCCTCGTCGTGGTCGATATGACGCCGCGCCGGTATGACGCGCAGCATAACGACATCCTCGAAGCGCTCAAGCGCGTCGACTTCGATGTGCACACCACGCGCGATGATATTGACGGCGTACTTGCCGAGACGATCGAAGAGGTGGGTACGCGGATGTTTCTGATGAAGAACCTGGCGATCGATCGGGAGACGAAACGGTTCTCGTGGCAGATGAACCTGCCGGTGCTCGACGCGCAGTACGATCAACTGAACGAGCCGCTACCGAAGGATGCGCGGTTTGAGGGGCCGACATTGTTCATCCGTGGCGGGCGATCCAATTATATTCGTGATGAGGATCGTGATCTCATCGAACATCACTTTCCGAATGCGCGCGTGCTCACAATAAAGGATGCAGGGCATTGGGTTCATGCCGATCAACCTGCTATATTCGGCGAGAGCGTTGTGACGTATCTGCAGCGGGAGGATTGACCGGGACCGACGCGTTGATAATCCGGCAGCCGTAGATTGTCGGCTCCTCCAGCTTTTGTCATCCGGCCTGTGTCATCCACAATCTCACAGGCCGAACTTCGAACCGACCGTTCAACTCACTCACCCATTCGCATGGCCAACTCGCGCGATTTCTTGTTGAAACCGTCAGCGGCACCTACCGTCGTCGACGCCGGGCTGCTGATCCTCCGCGTCGGGCTCGGCTTGACGCTTGCATTTGCCCACGGATGGGGCAAGATCCCGCCCGCTGATGGGTTTATTGGGATGGTTGGAGGGCTTGGATTTCCTGCGCCGACATTATTTGCGTGGCTGGCCGGACTGGCGGAGTTTGCCGGAGGTCTGCTTCTGGCGATAGGCCTGCTCACGCGTCCTGCCGCCATCTTTGTGACCGTCCATTTTCTCTTCGTCGTCCTCCTTGCTCATGCAGGTGACACATTCGGCCAGCGTGAGCTCTCGATCATCTTCCTCATCTGGGCTGTCACGCTGCTGCTGACTGGCGCCGGGCGCTACAGCGTCGACGGAATGATGAACCGGCGCACCGCCGGCACCACTCACTGATCGACGATCCGCAAAGGCACATCGAAGAAAGACCGACCGGTCTCCGATTACCGAACTTCTTAACCGCCGCGTCTGCTGAACCGATCGATCTACGGTTCGTTGCAGGCGCGGCGGTCGCGTTTTGCCCATACGCCGTTCTATTGCCGACGAATTTCCGGCACGGCGCCCTCTCCAGGATTTACCCCAAACCGATCGATGTCATCTCTGCATCAAAAGCTGTCTGAGGAGCTCACCCGCCGTATTTTATTGCTCGACGGCGGGATGGGCACCCTCATTCAGGATCACAAGCTCAAGGAAGACGACTTCCGTGGCACACGCTTCGCCAATCATGCCACCGAACTCCGCGGGAACAACGACCTGCTCTCGATCACGCAGCCGGATATCCTCCGCGGCATCCACGAGGCCTACCTCGAGGCGGGAAGCGACATCATCGAGACCAACACGTTCAACTCGACCTCGGTCTCGCAGGCTGATTACGGGCTCGCTGACCTCGCTTATGAGCTCAACGTTGCGTCGGCGCGGCTGGCGCGAGAAGCGGCAGACCGCTATTCCACAGCCGATCATCCGCGATACGTAGCCGGCGCTATCGGCCCGACCAGCAAGACGCTTTCACTTTCGCCCGACGTCTCGGACCCGGCATTCCGCGCCATCTCGTTCGACGCCCTCGCCGAGGCCTATCGAACGCAGATCAACGGACTGATCGACGGCGGCGTCGACATCCTGCTCGTTGAGACCGTGTTCGATACGCTCAACTGCAAGGCAGCCATTTATGCCATGTCATGCGTGTTTGAGGAGCGAGGCGTAACGCTGCCGGTCATGATCTCGGGCACGATCGTCGACCAGAGTGGGCGGACGCTCTCCGGGCAGACACCCTCGGCGTTCTGGTATTCGATCAGCCATACGCCGTCGCTGCTGTCGGTTGGACTCAACTGCGCGCTCGGCTCGGCCGAGATGCGCCCGTTTGTTGAGGAGCTCTCACGTGTGGCCACGGTGCCTGTCAGCTTATATCCGAACGCCGGCCTGCCGAACGAGATGGGCGGCTACGACGAGACGGCCGAGTACATGGCCGAGCAGATCAGCGATTACGCGGAAGCCGGTTTCGTCAACATCGTCGGCGGTTGCTGCGGATCGACGCCGGAGCACATCCGCACGATGGCAGAGGCCATCCGCGACCTCCCGCCGCGGATTCCACCGATATCCACCGGCTACACGTCACTCGCGGGACTTGAGCCGCTCGTAATCCGTCCGGAGACAAACTTTGTCAACATCGGCGAGCGAACGAACGTCACCGGCTCACGACGCTTTGCCCGTCTGATCAAGGAGGACGATTACGAGACGGCCGTCTCCGTAGCGCGGCAGCAGGTCGAAAACGGCGCTCAGCTGATCGACGTCAACATGGATGAGGGCATGCTCG
>CBFGYX010000189.1:0-4229 GCA_965653075.1 uncultured bacterium | reverse complement strand
GAGCTTTGAGCTTCGAACTGTCAGATGAAAGCCCGCTGCTCATGGCTGGAAACTCATTGTTTATAACTGATAACTTCTCGCTCATAGGCTCGCAGCTTCGAGCCTACATCTCAACACTCATCGCTGCCGACTCAGAACTCGAGGCCACACATGTATCGCACATTATATTACGAGTGCGCCTCGTGGACGTCAACTGCCGGACGTCCTATTCACGTCGAGATTGAGAATCACGACGGCCGTCCGAGGGCGGGCCGCCTCACACCAGCGCGTCTTGCAGGCTCAGGATCGCGGCGTTGTTGGCGGCGGCGTGGTCGAGCGTGGCGATGAAGTGGCGGTGCCGGCCCGGGAAGTCGGCCGTGTCATCGACGACATTGTGCCAGAGCCCGACGCAGATCCCCCCATACCGCCGACACGTGTCCATCAATCGCCACGTGCGGTCGATGGCTTCATCAACCGTATAACATGTCCGGTTGAAGAGGGCGGCGTCCATGAATGTGAGCGGCGCTTCGATGATGTCGAGCTCGCGACGAGTGCGGAGGTCGAACAGGCGGAATGGCCGGCAGGTGCCGAAGCGAAATCCTTCTCGGTCGGGGAATCCAAGCGTGGTGTCGATGCTGAACCCCGCCGCCTGCTGAAGCTGAGGCGTACGTGCGATATCGTATCGCAGATAATGGTTGCGGATGGACGTTGGAGGTGCGCCGAACGCTTCCGCGAGTCGGCGTCGCTCATCAGCGAGCCGTCTTGGATCGTGCGCGGCGTGGTAGCTGGGGTGGAGTCCGATTTCGGATCCGGCATCACGAACCTGCTCAACAAACCGCTGGAGTCCGGCTGAAGGAAGGCGATAAGGAACGTCGTGCACCGACGAGGCACCCGCCTTGAAGAACCATGTCGCCGTGCCGCCTCGACGTTGAACCTCCCTCATCATCGTATATAGCGACCGACGATAGGGGTCTCCCCCGCGCTGCTGGTGGAGCACGCGGCGGAGATGCGCCGGCTCGGCGGCTGTACGCCGGAGGTCGCGCCAGATGATTCCCGGGCGCAGGCGGCGGATATAGTCGATATCGTGGGTCGGACACAGCGCCCACGCCCGGCCATGGTAATCAGGCCGCCTTACCACCACTCCCCGATCGGCCAGCCGCGTTGCAATTGCATCGGACAACCCGTCGACGACCGGCTCATCGACGATGTTGAGCTTCTCCGTGAAGGAACCTTCATAAAGAAAGCGGCCGTGTTCATCGCGCGGACGAAGAACGTACTCCTGCGTGCCGTTCAGCCAGAAAAAAGCCGACGCGAGTTGATCGGGCCGACCCTGGTCGTCGGCAAAAACTGCGAGCGGATCAGTGGAATCGGGGAGGTCTGCGGGCAGAGCATCGTAATAGTCCGCCACCGCCGGCGAGGCATCGAAGCGCAGTGCCGCACGCGGTACGTCGACCTCGGCCGGTGCGTAGACGATTGAAGGGCGATCGGCAGGCAGCTGCTCCGCCGGCAGGACATCGAGCTCAATGCCATGCGGGCGGAGCATCGTCTGAAGCGCATACCGAATGCACGCCTCCAGCGTCGGCGGCGCAACGATAGCGGCCGGTACCACCGTGGCATCAGCACGCTTCTTATCTTGATCTACCTCGCCGTGAGACTCAACCATATACGCGCTTAAAACGTCGCTTGAAAAGTCGCTTCAAGATATTCTCCGATCCTGTGCACGGCTTCATCTCCGTGCCCAAGAACCTGCTTCTCGATCTGATTCAGACACCGGAGGTCCAGCGGCTGCGGCGCATCCGGCAGCTCGGCCTTGGTCATCTTGTCTTCCCGGGAGCCGAGCACACGCGCTTCGGCCACGCCCTGGGCGCAATGGCGCTGATGCAAGATACGCTATCGAACCTGAGCGAGAAGGGCACGCCGGTGTCTCCCGAGGAGCAAACGGCGGCGATGGCGGCGGCGCTCCTGCACGACATCGGCCATGCGCCGTTTTCGCATACGCTCGAGCACGCGTTCTTCAGCGATTTCCACCACGAGGACATGAGCCGCGTACTCATCGGCGACGTGAACGACCGCTTCGACGGGGCCCTCGACCTTGCGATCCGCATCTTCGACGGGACCTACGAGCGACGCTTCTTCCATCAACTCGTCTCGAGCCAGCTCGACATGGATCGGCTCGACTACCTGCGGCGCGACTCCTTCTATACAGGCGTCGTCGAGGGCACCGTGGGTGTGGAGCGGATCATCAAAACGCTGCGCGTGAATCCGATGGACGGCGGCGCCGAATCGGAGGTCGTCGTTGAGGCAAAGGGCGTCTATGCCGTCGAGAACTACCTGATTTCGCGGCGGCTGATGTACTGGCAGGTGTATCTGCACAAAACCGTGCTGGCCGCCGACCAACTGGTTCGAAGCATCTTCCGCCGGGCGCGGACCTTACTCGAACGGGGCCACGCCGAGGTGGAGGCGCTGGCCTCGCCCGAGTTGATGTTCTTCCTCCATCACCGGTTCAACCGAGACGACATCCAGCGGCGCGACGTTCGCGACGCGTTCGTCCGCCTCGACGATACGGACGTCGTGTACAGTATCAAACGCTGGCAGCAAATCAGTGACGCCGTCCTCGCCGATCTAAGCCGCCGTTTTGCCAATCGGGATTTCTTCCGCGTGACGTTCCTCCCCACTCCTCCGGACGACGCCACGCTGGCCGAGCTGATTGCACGAACGAGCAACTGGATACGAGATGAGGGGATGGATAGGGAGGATGGGGATGTCGCATCGCTCTATACCGGTCTCTCAAACACGAGCCACTCGGCCTATGAACATCTGGAAGACAGTATCCTGATGATGGATCGTGAGGATCGCGTGCGAGAGCTGTCGCAGATGTCGGATACGGCCACGATATCCGCACTGACCCATTTCGTGGAGAAGCCTTACGTGTTCGCTCCAAAGGAAGTCGAGCTGCCCGAGGAGATGCAAACCTCATAGGCCACGAGCGAATCGCCTCCGCAGTTATGACGTCGAGCCCGAGAAGCGGAAATCCATTGCCTGACTTAGTTTCTCGGGAAGCTCAGGAAGTTTTGACCGCGGCACCAGAAAGGTAGCGAGGTTGACGAGGTCCTGGTAGATCCGATGCTCCGCCGCCGTCCGGCGCAAGTAATCATGCCCGCTCGAGCCCCCCGTGCCCGTCTTCGAGCCGATCATCCGCATCACCATCAGTGCGTGACGGTGGCGCCAGAGCGTCAGGTTCTCATCGATGTCGGTCAGCGTGCGAAGGAGCCGAAACGGCTGGTGCAGGATGGGCTCATCGCGGTAGAGATTGATGAGGAGCGCGGCACGGAGCGCCCGGAGGCTCATCCGTCGCCGGCCGCTTGCTACCAGTTCATCGTGCCGCGCATCGTCGAATAATGCGCTGAAGTGCAGGCGGGCGTCGGCGATTGTTCGGAGCTCGGCTTCTCGCTCGGCCTCAGAGAGCACTTCCTGCCGCTCGATCAACGCTTCGTCCTGATCGAGCATTGACTGTACTGCCGATTCGTACGAGCGTCGGAAGGCAAACTCATCGCCGAGATCAAGGAAGGGCGTGCGCTCGAGCCAGCGCTCGACGAGCGTGAACAACGATGGCCGGTCGAGCGACGCTACGAGGCGCTGCCGGTCTGCATCGCTGAGCGGTGCATCGTGTGAGCGGCCGCCGTAGGTCAGCCGGTCGTCCGCCCGCATCCCCAGCAAGTTCTCGATCAATCTAAACTGCACGCTCTGGAATCCGGACGCCGGCACCAGGGCGTCCCGGAAGTCGAGGAAATCCAGCGGCGTCATCGTCTCGAGCACGTCGATCTGGCCGAGGATGAGGTGCTGGATTCTACCGATGCGCTCGAGGTGCGCGACGGCGCGGGCCACGTCTCGCTCGCGCACGACATCGTCGTCGAAAATGCGGATGACGGCCTCGAGCTCCCACAGAATCTGCTTGAACCAGAGCTCGTACGCCTGGTGCACAATGATGAACAGCATCTCGTCGTGCGCCGGCCGCCCGCTACGTTCGCTTTCGAGACGTTGCGCGCCCAGCAGCTCGTCGAGCGCGAGGTAGGATCCGTAGTAGACTGGTTCTCGAGGCATCAGATCGACCTTGTATGGAACGGAGCTGTGGATCTTTCAAAGAGAACGGTGCCACCGATTGCCCGGCGGTCTTTTGGAAATGAAGCGTTGAGATCCGAAAGAGGCAATTCAAATCCCACCTGCTCATGTGGTGCCACATCGTGCTTGGC
>CBFGYX010000188.1:0-4245 GCA_965653075.1 uncultured bacterium | reverse complement strand
GTGCGGGCAGCTGACGTGCACTCGAACGCGCGTCCCACTGCGGAGCCGGCACTGTCAACTCAGTGATCCGGGGTCACTTCCTCGATGACCTCCTCAGGCACGGGCTCGGTGCCGGTAACGCCAAGCCCGACGAGCGAGACAACGAGCAGCAGGACGAAGAAAATCCGCGCGAGGTGCCGCGGCTCATTGAAGAGTATCATCCCGAGGATGGCCGTGCCCACCACGCCGATGCCGACCCAGATGCCGTATGCGGTGCCGATCGGGAGCGTGCGCGAGGCCACGGCAAGCAGATACATGCTGGCGACGATGGCTACGCCGGTGAGGATGCTTGGGACGGGGCGGGTGAAGCCCTCGGTGTATTTGAGGCCGATCGCCCAGCCGACTTCAAGCAAGCCGGCGAGTATCAGGTAGACCCACGCCATGATGATGATTCAGAGCGGTGCAGGGTCGTCCCTGCGATCTACAAACGGGCGCGAGGTCGTCCACGTGCCCCGAAGAACGGCCATCGAACGTAGAGAGGCCTTCGGGTGTTTTTGAAGACATTGAGCAAAATCCGATGCTTTTGCTCTCCGTGATCATTGCTCAGATCTTCTGAACTCGCTTGAACACTTGATAGCCGAAGTAGCAGAGATCGGCTTCGCAGTCGACCAGTTGAATATTCAGGATGAACCACCCCGTGGACGGCGACGTGACATGAACGATCGGGAAAGCGTCGACCTCGATGTCTTCGTCGAGTAAAGATCCGGTGTCTGAGAGGAGACTCAGGTCGAGATCGCCGCAGTCCTCATCGCAGGCGCCCGTAATGAAGTACTCGCCTCCTTCCTCGAGCCATACTTCCAGCAAGACGCGCGAGTTGGCGGCAAGCAGACCGATATTCATGTCGTGCCCCGCCGCCTTTCCGTCGACGAGGAAGTTGTCGCCGGCGACGACGTCTGCGGCCGCGTCGAGTTGGTCGATGACGATCTGGCGGGACTGGGCCTGGGCGGATGAGGCATATCCCAGTGTGGCAACGATGAGAAGAAAGAGGCGGACCGACACGACGGCGGGGTTTGAGTTAGGAATAAGTCGAATATCGTCGCGAAACCCCCGTTCCTTAACTCATCGTCGTAGAAATATGATCAGGCGACCAGACTGCTTGACCGATGGGACGGTAACCGGGAGCGGTAACAGCTGAAAGCTCAGAGCCCAGTGCTCAAAGCTCAAAGCTCAAAGCTCAAAGCCCAGTACTCAACGCTCACAGCCCAAAGCTCAAAGCCCAGAGCTAAACTCGGCCCCGGGCCCTGGTAGAACGATGGGACGATCGCGGACCACTGATCGTGATTTGTTGCCGCAAGAAAAAACGCTCCTCCTGAACCAGAAGGAGCGCGAATCTTGCATCATAGAGCGGGAAACGGGACTCGAACCCGCGACCCTCAGCTTGGGAAGCTGATGCTCTACCAACTGAGCTATTCCCGCGGGTCGATTAAGAAACGTACATGCAGACTGGCCGTTTGTCAAGCGTCTGCGTTGACGGCGGCCCGATAATTATTATCTTACCCGGTCTGTCAAGAAAGCAGAAAATGGCGCGATGGCAGCGAACTGTGGCCGGTCCAACGAATATACGCCGCCGTCGTTTAGTGTAGAAGTCAAGCGATACGGGATCAATCATGAAACGGACTTACCAACCGAGCCGCCGCAAGCGAGCCAACAAGCACGGCTTCCGCGCGCGGATGGGCACCAAGAAAGGACGCCTCGTGCTGGCGCGCCGTCGCCGGAAAGGTCGCAAGAATCTGACCGTCAGCGATACGAAGAGCCGCAAGTAAGAGATCTGAGTACGACGCCGAATCCGGATGACGGGCGCGTTCGTAGATTCACTTTTCCGCGTGCGCATCGATTAAAGCGCCGCCGGCTCATCCGGCCGCTGTTCGATCGAACCCGCCGCGATGTCGGCACCGTGGCGTCCGGCAGCGTTCGCATCATCTACCGGGTTGCCACGGTCGACGAGGTCGGGGCAGACGTCCCGCTACAGATCGGCTTTTCGGCGGGGCGACGAGCACGTTCAGGCGTTGTGCGGAATCGGATACGGAGATTGCTCCGGGAGGTCTATCGGGTGAATCAACATCTCCTGATAGACCTTTTTGATGATAGGCCCGGCGTGTTGACGCTGATGGTGCTGTTCCGATCGGATCCTGAGACGGCAGATGAAGCTGTTCCTGCCGATCTTCCACGCGCGATGGAACGCCTGCGTAGCGAACTCACATCGGCACGCAATGAAACTTCCATGTAACGGGAAACCGCCTCATTAAGGCCCCGTTTTCCGGCACGACCCAACCACCTCCTTCCCCCACAGGCATTTTCGCCTCAAACGAGCTCTGCAGTGGACCGTAGTGCGACTATCGGCACCGTACTGATCTTCATCATCCTGCTCGTCTGGATGTGGTGGCTCACGCCGCCGACGGATCTATCACCGCAATCGGAGCCCGTGGCGGATACCCAGGCGGTCGTGGCGCAGCGGGAAGAGGCGCAGGCGCTGGCCGAGGCCGAGCGCGAAGAGGATGAGGAAGAACTCGTCGACACTGAAGCGCTGGGGCTCGAAGAAGGTGAGGCCCGGGATATTGTCATCGATAATCAGCTGTTTACCGCAGTTCTTTCAACGCGCGGTGCCACGCTCCGGTCGTTCGAGCTGAAGGAGTATTCCAACTTCGACCAGGAGTCGGCCGTTCAGATGGTCGACACCTCGCGCGCGGGCGCCATTGGTCTGGCATTCTTAACGCCGACCAACCGAAACGTTGACTCACGCGCGCTCTACTTCGAGTCGCCAACGCAGTCTGATACGGTCCGGATCACCGACGGCGCCCGCGAAATCGCGTTCGAATCCCGCATCGGCGACGGCGTCCTGCGCAAGGTCTACACGTTCCACCCGGACGAGTATCACATCGATCTGCGCATCGAGTCGGAGAATACCGCCTCTTTCCAGACTGCAGATGGATATGAGCTTGTGTGGCACGGCGGCATTCCGTTCAGCGAAGGGGATGTGGACGAGGAGGCCCAGCGTGCGGGCGCATTTGTGCGGAGCGGGGGCCAGGTAGAATCCATCGAGCTCCAGCGCGATGCGGAAGAGAGCCGCCGCTTTATCGGGGAGGTCGACTGGATCACCGTCAAGAATAAGTTCTTCACGTCGGTCGTGATGCCTGCGGGAGGCACGCGCGGCGCGGAGCTCGACGGACGCCGCACAGGCACGTCGGAGGATCAGACGCTCTTCGAGGACTACACGGCGCGGCTTCTCATGGAACGGCCGGATGCCACGCATACGTTCGAGCTCTACATCGGCCCGATGGAGTACCTGCGATTGGCCGGGTACAGACAGAACCTGTACGACGTTGTCGACTTCGGATGGAACTTCTTCGAGTGGATGACGCGTCCGCTGGCCAAGTTCGTCTTCATCCCGTCGTTCGCCTTCCTGTCGAACTTCATTCCGAACTACGGCCTTGTCATCATCGTCTTCGCAATCCTGCTGAAGATCCTCCTCTACCCGCTCACCAAGAGCTCGTACAAGAGCATGGCGAAGATGCGGGAGCTGCAGCCGAAGATGGAGGCGATCAAGGAGAAATACGGCGACGATCCGCAGAAGCAGCAGCAGGCGATGATGAAGATGTACAAGGAGACGGGCGTCAACCCGCTCGGCGGCTGTCTGCCGATGCTGATGCAGTATCCGATCATCATCGCGCTCTGGATGTACCTGCCGCAGTCGATTGAGATGCGCCAGCAGGGCTTCCTCTGGGCAAACGACCTCTCGGCGCCGGACGTCATTCTCAACCTGCCCTTCACCATCCCTCTCTACGGCAACTTCGTAGCAGGCTTTACGCTGCTGATGGGCATCTCGATGATCGTCCAGATGCGCATTCAGATGGCATCGCAGATGAATACGCAGGCGAAGATCATGACCTATGTATTCCCGGTGATGATCTTTGCCATCTTCAACCGCCTGGCGTCCGGACTGAGCCTCTACTATCTCGTCTATAACGTCGTCACCGCGATCCAGCAGAAGTGGATCAACATGCGCACGGCAACCGGCGAAGACGAGAAGCCGAAGGAGGCTCCGAAGAAAAAACCGTCGCGCCCGGCACCTACGGCGGGTGGCGGCAAGAAGGCTGCGCTGAAATCCCCACGGAGCCGCAGCGGGAAGAGGCGCAGGCACTGGCCGAGGCCGCGCGCGAAGAGGATGAGGAAGAACTCGTCGACACTGAAGCGCTGGGGCTCGAAGAA